>JAPKDK010000205.1 GCA_028872645.1 Verrucomicrobiota bacterium | reverse complement strand
CGCCTTGGCGGTGATGCCCGGATGCGAAAAATGCATCCCGGTGATGCCGTCCAGATCATCGCCGCTTATGGTGATTTCAAATGTGGTGCCGACCTTGCCGCCCATGGGCAGCGTGGTGAGCAGGCGCGGCGCAGGGAGGATGACTGACTGCCCTGGGGCCGAGGCCGCGAGCCCGAATGCGAAGGCGGCGGAAAGCAATCGATGGTTTTTGATTGTGTTGAAAAACATAACTAATGGTTAAATAAGAATTCTTTGGTGTTCATCAGCGCCCAGAGAAGGTCTTCCAGTTTCTGACGATGAGCGGTGGCTTTGGGAACCAAGTTGCCGTTCGCATCCGAGAGAGTTGCCTCCAAATAATCCAGCGCCACCTTCAGCTCGGCTTGGCGGGGGGCGCGGGCAAAAGCCACCAAATACATTTCGCGGATTTTTTGATCGTTGGCGCGCTTGTCCGCGGCCAGTTGATTCGCCCGGCCCTTGGTCGTCCGTAGCTTAGCCTTGATGTCCGAGCCATTCATGAGATGCAGGATCTGCGCCAGACTCGAAGAGTGCGCCCGCTCGCATTCGCAAACGCTCTCGGCCTCGGGCCGGCCGAACACTTTCAGAAACGGCGAGGCGCGGTTGTAGCTGTTGTCCGGCAACGCCACCGCGCGCGTGCCCGCGGGCAGATCGGCAAAAACGGTGGTCGCGCCGGTGAGTTGGTCGATGGAATCCAGCAACACCTCCGCCTGCAAACGGCGCGGATAGAAGCGCGAAAAATTTTGCCGGTCGACGCCGTTGTGCGCATTGGGTTTCGCGCTGAGCTGGTATGTGCTCGATTGCGTGATGACGCGCACGAGCGCCTTGAGGTCAAACCCGCTCTCGATGAAATGCTTCTCCAGCGCCGCAAGCAATTCGGGATTGGTCGGCGGGTTGGTGTCGCGAATGTCATCCTCCGGCTCGATGAGCCCGCGCTTGAAAAAATGTTTCCAGTATCGGTTCACCAGCACCTTGGCAAAAAACGGGTTGTCCTTCCGGCCCATCCAATCGGCGAGCTGCAGCCGCGGGTCATCGTCCGGCGCAATCTTCGGGATCGCATCGCCTAGCGCGGCCGGACGCAGCTTGTTGCCGGTCTTCACATTGGCCGCCTCGGCCGTGCCGCGTTTGTGAAAAATCATGTCCTCGCCCTGAATGCCCGTTGGCTTGCGGCCCACGCGGCTGAAGAATGCCGTGAAACTATAATAGTCATCCTGGCTCCAGCGCTCGAACGGGTGATGGTGGCATTGCGCGCATTGCATTCGCACGCCGAGGAAAAGTTGCGCCACGTCTTCGATTTGATTCTTGGGATCCTTCACGCGCTTGTACCACGCAACCGGCGGGTTACCCATGATCGTGCCGGTGGCCGCCAGCAGTTCGCGGGTCATTTGGTTATAGGGCTTGTTGGCCAGCAACCCGTCGCGCACCCACGAGTGAAACGCAAAGTTTGCGGTAATGTCGCTGGCAGAATCGCGTCGGTTTTTCAATAGCATGGTCCATTTGTTCGCGAAAAAATCCGCGTAGTCCGGGCTGCGCAAAAGCGTGTTGATCCATTGGTCGCGTTTGTCCTTGGCCGTGCTCGCGCGAAATGCCTCCGCCTCTTTTAACGTCGGCAGCCGTCCGGCGATGTCCAGTGTGACGCGCCGCAAAAATGTACTGTCATCAATCCCCGCCGACGGTGGAATGCCAATTTGTTTCAAGTTCGCGAAAACAAATTTATCGATGAAGTTTTTTTCCGGCGGCATTTTCCCAACCGGCGCGCCCAGCGGAATCGCGGCATTGAACACGCCCACTTTGC
This sequence comes from Verrucomicrobiota bacterium, assembly GCA_028872645.1. Classification (GTDB taxonomy): domain Bacteria; phylum Verrucomicrobiota; class Verrucomicrobiia; order Limisphaerales; family UBA1100; genus JACNJL01. The sequence continues at coordinate 3,623 of JAPKDK010000205.1, read as the reverse complement.
CGGCGTACCGCACCATGATCGCCACCTTGCCGGGCAAGTCACTCACCGCAACCCGTCCGCCATCGCTCACCGTCGCCATTGCTTTGTCGTTGGCTTCGTACAGCGCAAGGTGCGTCACGTCGCGAACGCTGCCGTCCGAATAACGCGCGGAAATTTTTAATTGCTGCGCTGAGTTTTTCTTCAACGTGCCCTGCGCGGGCGTTACCGAAATGATCGCCAGCTTGGGATCCGCTGCGCCGCCGAATGGCATCCCCTGTGAAATCCAATTTCGCAACACGCGATAGCCCGTGGAATCAACCGGCAACTTCCGACCGCCACCATGCGGCACCGTGCCCGAGGCTTTTAACAAAAGTAAACTCTGATCCGGCGCGGCCATGGTAATGCGTCGCCCGCGCGATTCCTTCACCAAATGCTCGTAATCCTCCTCCGGCTCAAACCCCAGCAGCGACAACCGAAACCCATTCTGCCCCATACCTGCCTTGGCGTGGCACTCCCCCGCATTGCACCCCGCCTTGGTAAAAACCGGCACCACGTCATTGGCAAAATTCATCAGCTTGGCCGGTGCCGCCATTGCGTTGGGTGACAACCACACCAACACAATCGCCAACAACCATCGACTAGCTTCCACCCCGCAAAGCCTTTTAAATTTGAATAAAATTTTCAACTCTGAAAATCTGACGAATAAGGGGGAAACCCCATTCAAAATGCATTGCAATCTGAGCATCGCTCAATGCTGTAATTTCGCCGGGTCAAGCACGGCGTGTTTTACGGATGTTCGTTGCCACGTGTAGGTGATGTGGACTTTGCCGTCGTGGGTTTGGATGACGGCGGGGTAGGAATATTCGCCGCGCGCGCGCTCGAGGGTGATGACGGGTTTCCAGGTTTTGCTATCGGTGGAGACGGCGACGTTGAGCATGCTGCGGCCGGATGGGAAGCGGATGCCGTTGGTGGTGTGATTGTAAACGATGAGTTGGCGGCCGTCCTTGAGCGTGACAGCATCGGTGCCGGCGTTTGGATTAGGCAGCGGCGAGGCGGTCATCTTGCTCCCCGTTTTGCCGCCGTCCTTGGACCAGCTTTTGGTGACGACTTTTTGTTGACTGCGACACATCACTTGCAGCGCGCCGTTTTTGTGAAAGAGCACGCTCGGCTGGATGGCGCCAAATTCTTTGCCGTCGTTGATGGGGCCGATGACGCTCCAAGTTTTGCCGAGGTCACGCGTGATTTCAAAATGCACGCGCCACCTTTTGTGCTCGGTGCTGGTGGGGCAAAGGATCGCGCCGTCGGCCAACTGCACCGGTTTGTTTTTAACCGGGCCAAGTAAATGGCCAACCTTGTCGTGACGGCCAAGCTTGCGGCGGTTGGCCCAGGTTTTGCCGCCGTCGGTGGAGGTCATCAGCATTCCCCACCAACGGCTCGGCGAGGGGCCTACTTTATAGAAGAGCATCAGCGGGCCTTTCCGTGGCTGAAACAAAACGGGATTCCAGCATGGAAATTCCTTGTCCTCGCCCTCGGAGCCATCGGCCACTTCGACGGGTTTCGTCCATTTGCCATTAACCGACCGCGCCACGCGAATGCCGACGTCCGTGTGCTTCTCGTGCGTGCCTGCAAACCACGCGGCCACGAGCTCGCCCTTCGTTGTCTGCACAATCGTCGATGCGTAGCACTGCGGCGTGGCCCGACCTTCGAGCGGATAAATGAGCCCCGGTTCAGCAAAACCCCAGACCGCATTGCTAGTTTTTTGCTGTAGAATCATTTTATCCCCGAAAATTTGGGGCAGACGCACATCAGCAGATGCCGTCTGGCACACTGCCATCACAGATAGAACCAGGGTTCGCGTTGTTATCATCATTTCGTTGCGGGAGATGAGCTCTATAATTCGGGGATACTTCCGCTCAACAAAAAATTGCCCAATAAATTTTCTTTTTTTAGAGAATAGGAAATGGATGCGGCTTAACGATCACGCATTTTTTTATTTTCCGTTTGTAAGAATCTCATCCAGAGCCTTGGCAAAACGCTTCCGCACTAGGGCGTTCTTGGCCTCGGCGGCAAGATTGGTCCATTCGTGTGGATCATTTTTTCGATCATACAATTCCTCGTTGCCATCCTTGTAGCGAATGTAACGCCAGCGGGTGCCGCTTAAGGCGTGGTTGCCCTTGTCGAAGGTGGTAACCACCAGTCGGTTACTTTTATCGGTCGGCTTCTCGAGCAACGGACGCAGTGATTGACCCGCCAATTTACGTCCTTCTGGCAAGCCGCACAAATCGAGTAAGGTCGGATATAGGTCGATGAGGCTCACCGGGTTATCACAAGCTGCATCGGTTGCAAACCGGTCTGTTGCGTCTCCTTTGGGCGGCAGGATAATCAAGGGCACCCGAGTAGATCGCTGCCAGCCAGTCGATTTGCCCCAGTGTTGCTTTTCGCCCAAGTGCCATCCGTGATCACTCCAGATTACCACCCAGGTATTCTTCGCTTGTGAGCTCGAATCGAGCGTGGCCATTAGACGACCCACTTGCGCATCAACAAAGGTCACACAGGCTAGATAGGCCTTAACCGCCGATTGCCATTGGCCGTGCTTGATCGTGGTCGAATGCGACCCAGCGGTGGCAGCTTCTAACGCCAATTTGCGCGCGATTGGGCTGAGATCATTAAGGTCATCCTCGCGTACAAGCGGCAACTTAATATTCAGGCCTTTGTACATATCGAAGTATTTCTTCGGTGCGTATAAGGGAATGTGCGGGCGGTAATATCCAACGGCCATGAAGAAAGGTTTTTTCGCCTGTTGCGCCTTCAGTTGTTCGATTGCCCAGTCGGTGATTTTCCCGTCACCCATTGCATTGTCCGGTACGTCCAATGCCGCCCAATCAAACGATTCGCCCTTGGGATCATCGGGACTGCGATCACTGGGCATACGATTGAACGGCAATACATAATCCCGTTGCCTCAGTCTCACAACGTGCCTCGGATTATCGCTTCCCTTGCTGGGCAACTCGGCCTTGGTGTAGTTGACCTTTTTGCTATCAAAAGGACTCCAGCGTTGCCCGGTGTAATATTCATTCTCAAAAACACCCTTGCTACCGCTATGCAAGAGCTTGCCGGTGCCATAGGTGGCATAGCCGCCTTGCCTAAACGCCTTAGGCATCAGAATGACCTTCGGGTGTTTCTTGTACCACCCCTTGTCACTGTTGTTGTACATACCCGTCTGGAACGGCTGGCGGCCAGTGAAGATGGCGTTACGCGATGGCCCGCACACGGGCGCGGCGCAATGGGCATTGGTGAAGCGAACTCCCCGCTTGGCCAAGCGATCCAGATTGGGCGTAATCGCCTGCGGATGCCCACCGAAACAACCGACCCAATCGTTAAGATCGTCAATGGCGATGAATAGCACATTAGGTCGTTTCGAGTCATCTGCCTTCACCGTGACCGATAGGCAGAACACTGCGACAATGAGAGAGATAAGTTGTTTCACGTTGCTTTAGATTACTAGGGTAAACGCGCGCGAAGCTGCTTGAGCAACGCGGCTACCTTTTCCGGTTGGGCTTCGGCGAGATTTTTGGTCTCACCAGCCGATGAGGTGTGGTCGTACAATTCCAACTGCCCACTCTTGTGAGCAATGAGGCGGCGGG
>JAPKDK010000204.1 GCA_028872645.1 Verrucomicrobiota bacterium | reverse complement strand
CTGGCCGTTGAGGAAGACAATCACGCGCGCAGTGTGCGAAAGGCGCGGGCGTTTGTAAATCACTTAGGAGAGTTTAGGCCAACCACTCCGGAATCACTTTGCCGGCTACATCGGTGAGGCGGAAATCGCGGCCTTGAAAACGATACGTGAGTCGCTTGTGGTCGATGCCGAATTGGTGGAGCATCGTGGCGTGGAGATCGTTGGGGTGCACGGGGTCCTCAGTGATGTTCCAGCCAATCTCATCGGTGGCGCCGTAAACCTGGCCGCCCTTGAGTCCGCCGCCGGCCATGGCCATTGAGAAACAGAAAGGATGATGGTCGCGCCCCGTGCCGGCGGTTCGGCCATTGCGGTTTTCGCCCAGCGGCGTGCGGCCAAATTCCGCGCTCCAAGCGACCATCGTGCTGTCGAGCATCCCGCGTTGCTTGAGGTCCTTGATGAGTGCAGCGATGGGCTGATCCACCGCCCCGGCGTTGAATTTTAATTCGGGATCGAGATTGCTGTGGTGATCCCACGAGGCGTAAACAATGTTAATGATCCGCACGCCGCGTTCCACGAGCCGCCGCGCGAGTAGGCAGTTGCGCGCAAAATCCTGATAAGTGTTGCCGAGCTGCCCGCGTCCACCGCCTTTTGGCTCAGGGCGATTTAGTCCATACGCTTTTTTGGTGGCGGTGGTTTCCTTGGAAAGATCAATCAACTCCGGCGCGGCCGTCTGCATTCGGCTGGCCAGTTCGTAGCTCGCAATGCGGCTGGCGATTTCGGGGTCGTGGATTTTTTCAAAGCGACTTTGGTTGAGCTGTCGCAACGCGTCGAGGCCGAGCCGTTGCAATTCGGGCGGGAGGCCCTTTGGATTATCTAGATTCAGCACCGGCTCGCCTTGCGTGCGAAAGAGCACGCCCTCGTAAGTGGACGGCAGGAAGCCGCTCTGCCAAAGAGTGGCCCCGCCGCTGGAACCGCGCCCCGCTGTCAGCACCACGTAGCCGGGAAGGTTTTTTGATTCGCTGCCGAGCCCGTACGTCATCCACGAGCCCATCGTCGGCAGCCCAAACCGCGACGCGCCGCATTGCATCAGCAGTTGCCCCGGGTGATGATTGAATTCCTCCGAATACATTGACCGCACCAGCAGCAAATCATCCGCCACCGTGCCCAGATGCGGCAGGTAATCGCTCAATTCCATCCCGCATTGGCCGTGCGGTTTGAAGACGCGTTTGCTGCCGCGCAGCGTGGCGGTCGCCGGCTTGATGAACGCAAACCGCGCTTTGTCCAAAATTTCCTTCGGCAGCTTTTGCCCGTGGCGTTCGGCGAGCACTGGCTTGGGATCAAACAAATCAATTTGCGACGGCGCGCCCGCCATAAAAATGTTGATGCACGCTTTCGCCTTCGCGTCAAAATGCGGCTTGCGCGGCGCCATCGGATTGGAAAACTTCGCCCCGAGCGCGCCATCCTCCAGCAACAGCGACGACAACGCCACGCCGCCAATTCCACAGGCGGAGGTCGCCAGAAAATCTCGGCGAGTGCTTTGCAGATTTACTTGTCGCTTCATTTTTATGGGGAAATTATTCGCGCGTGATGAACTCGTCCAGGTTCAGCATCACGCGCGCGGTGGCCGCCCAAGCGCTGGCCTCCGCGTTGCCGTTGAGTGCCTTGGCTTCGGCTTCGTGGGCGGCGTAATAGGCGCGGGTTTGTTTCAGGAGATTGATCAGCGCGGCGCGTTCACCGGTTGAAGGTTCACGTGCTACACAAATTTCGAAACCCAACGCAATGCGATCCGCGTCTGTGGATTTCCCTTTCAGCAACTGCTTGGCCAATGCTTTGGCGGCTTCGATAAACACTTCGTTGTTCAACGTGGCCAGCGCGGCGAGGGGGGTGTTGGAGCGGGTGCGCTTGACGCAAGTGACGTTGCTGTCGGGGCAGTCAAAAGTGATGAGGTTCGGATGCGGAGAGGTGCGTTTGAAAAATGTGTAGAGCCCGCGTCGATAGCGGTTCTCGCCCTGGCTGGTTACCCATTTGAAATTGTTCGCATAACTAAGCGCGGCCACGCCGGAGGGCAGGGGAGGGAACACGCTGGGCCCGCCGACCTTGCGCGTCAGCAATCCGCTCGCGGCGAGGTTGAGGTCACGGATGATTTCCGCCTCCACACGAAAACGATTTTGACGGTGCAGTAAAAGATTGCCCGGATCGCGCGCGACCATTTCCAGTCGGTGCGCGGAGGATTGCCGATATGTGGCGCTGTTGACGATGAGGCGAATCATTGCCTTGCGGCTCCATTTGTATTTCACTAATTCTGCCGCCAACCAATCGAGCAACTCCGGATGCGTCGGCGCATCGCCGCGCACGCCGAAGTCGTTCACCGTGCGCACAATGCCTTCCCCAAAGAGGTTGGCCCAAATGTGATTGGCCGTCACGCGTGGCACCAGCGGGTTGTGTCCATCCACCAGCCAGCGCGCGAGGTCCAGCCGGTCGCCTTGAGCGCGGTTGGTCGCCTTGGGGAGGGTGGAGAGCGTGGTAGGCGTCACCTTTTCGCGCGGTTGCTTAAATTCGCCCCGATGCAACAAGTGTGAAACACGCGGGGAATTGGCGCGCTGCGAAATCACCCGCACACTCATCACCGGCGAAGCGGGCGCAGGCTTTTTCAACTGCGCCTGCAAAGCCTTTGCCTCCGAATCTCGCTTGCGGAAATAAGCAGACAACGCTGCCGCCTGTTTAGTGTCGCGCTTTGCCGGCTCAATCGCCAGCGCTTTGACAACTGTCGGCGGAATGTCGTCGCCCGCCGATTGTCCTATGCGCGCGGTGATGCGGAATCGGCCGAGCGTGTGTTGGCTGCCGTACTGCTGATCGATCTCTACTTGAATTTTTGTGGTGCCCTTAAACGAAATCGCCTTCGCAGTCGTGAGGATCAAATGATGCGATTTGCCGAATTGCGGGCTGATCGCCCAGCCGGTGCCCTGGTTGCCTTCCGCGATTTTTCCATCGATGGCGTTGGCGGCCGCCCATTTGTCCTGCGCAAAATCCGCGCGCGCGCCCGAAAACGTAACGCGATTTTTCCTGGCATCAAACTTCGGGCCGGCCGTGGCGTACACGCGTATATCGTTCAGTACAAAATTTCCGTGCGCCGTACGGCCGGGGCCATTGGCATTCAATGACTTGTTCGGAAGAGCCTCGATCTTTAGGCCGGTGATGTCCTTCACGTCCGTGGAAAATTCCAGCGTGTACTTGGCCTTCGCCGGATTGTCCCCCGTCACCAAAAACGAGCCGTCTTTTTGCGGCTTGAAAATCACGCCTTTGGGCCCTTTTGCCGAGACGAACTTAAGTGGATGAAATCCCTCTGGAGTAACATTCTGTGCAGCAATTCTCATCTGCAGCTCAGCTTCCAATTCCGGCAGTTGCGATTTCAGCACCGCATCGCGCGCGGCTACTTTTGACTGAAGCGATTCCAAGCGATCGTCGTGCGCGGTCTTTGCTTTCAGCCACGTTTCGTATTCCGGTTTCGAGCGCGAGACGTTGGAGTTTGTTTCATCGCCATTGTTGAAGTACGCGAAAAACTGGTAGTACTCCTTCTGCGTGAATTGATCATACTTGTGAGTGTGGCAGCGCGCGCAACCCGCCGTGATCCCCAGCCAAACCGCGCCCAGCGTTTCCACGCGATCCATCACCGCGGCCACGCGCCATTGTTCCTTGTCCGTGCCGCCCTCGGTGTTGGTTAACGTTTGGCGATTGAAGGCGGTGGCGAGTTTTTGGGCCTCGGTTGCATTCGGCAGCAAATCGCCCGCGAGTTGTTCGATGGTGAATTGGTCAAATGGCAAATCCGAATTGATCGCCTCAATGACCCAATCGCGATAGCGCCACGCGTTCATTCGCGGCCTGTCTTTTTCAAACCCATCGCTGTCCGCATAACGCGCCTTGTCCAGCCAATGCCGCCCCCAGCGTTCGCCAAAGTGCGGTGATGCCAAAAGTCGGTTGACAAGTTTTCCGTAAGCATCGGGCGACTTGTCATTAAGAAAACCATTTACTTCTGTAGGCGTGGGTGGCAGCCCGAGCAAATCGTAACTGAGGCGCTTGATGAGGGTGGGCCGGTCAGCAGTGGGGGAGGGCGAAAACCCAGCCGCTTTTAGTTTGGCAAATACGAACCAATCAATTTCATTGCGTGCCGTGGTCTTGCCGTTCACCGCGGGCGGTTTTGAATCCAGCGAACGATACGCCCAATGCTGTGTCCACTTGCCGCCTTCGGAAATCCATTGGCGAATTTTGGCGATGTCTGTGGTGGAGAGGGGTTTGCCTTTTTTGGGCGGCGGCATTTGTTTGTCTGGATTCGGTGTGGTGAGGCGATAAACCAGCGCGCTTTGGCCCGGCTTGCCCGGCACCACGGCGTGTTCGCCCGACTTCAATTCGGCCTGTAAACTGAACGGGTCAGCCAGATTTAACCCCGCCTTTTGCTTGTCCGGCCCATGGCATTCGGTGCAGTGCTCGGCAAAAATGGGTTGGATTTCCTTGGCGAAATCAACCGGTGCTGCGCTGGATGACACAACAAAAAACCAGATTCCAAGGAAAAAATGCCTGAAATGTGCGCTTTCGGTGAAAAAATAATGCCACATCGCGTTTTTGTTTTAGACTTTTCAGCCCGTTTCCGTCAAATTATTAGTGCCTTGAGGGCTGCGAAAAAAAGGTTAAAAGACCTGTCGCAATGGTACGAAACGTGCTAGTTTAAAGTATGATGAAGAAAATGCCACAAGTATTCATGGGGTTCGTTCTGGCGATGTCCAGCGCGCAAGCTGCGGTTCCAGGCGCATTGCCGCCTTCGGCGGAGCCTGCTCTCGGTGCAAATCCGGGTGGAGGTTTACCGCAGATGAACATGTCCCCTGGTCAGGCGCTTCAGGTGTTGATGCAATCAGGCTATATTGCAAAACCGCACTATAACGGCGTGCCTGATCCCGTGGCGACACGCAACGTGATGATGCGCGGCCGCAACCGGAAACAAATTGCGCAGAAGCTCCAGAATATTATTATTCCGCGTCTGGACAATGTGGACAATTTTAACATGACGGATATTGTTCAGGTGCTTAGTTCACTCATCAAGGCTAATGATCCTGATGGCGTTGGGGTTAACATTATCATTAATCCATATTTATCACCCGGATCGCCGAATAACCAAGGTGGCGGAGGTGCCGGACAGGGTGGCGGCGCAGTCGCAGGCGGTGGCGCAGGCGGTGGCGCAGGCGGAGTAGATCCGGTAACAGGTTTGCCTACGGGTGCCGGTGGTGGCATGGGCATGGGCATGGGTGGAGCTGGGTCTCCTCAGGTTGATCCTACCACGGGTTTGCCTGTCGGCGGTGGCGCAGGCGGTGCACCCGGTGGCGGTGGCTTGCCTGGAGGTGGCGGCTTGCCCGGAGGTGGCGGCTTGCCCGGAGGTGGCGGCTTGCCCGGAGGTGGCGGCTTGCCCG
>JAPKDK010000203.1 GCA_028872645.1 Verrucomicrobiota bacterium | reverse complement strand
CAGGTAAAATTAAAGTATTACGCGGCATTCCCGTGTCCGGATGATTCACTCCGGCGACTTTTGAATAGAGAGCACTCATCGAGGCCTTAAGCGGATTGCCCGCAACAGTTACCGGATGGTAGGTGTGCCCGCTATTCTTGGAACCGTACGACCGCACGACCGAAAACTTATCAGTCATCTTGGCTAACTTCGGAAAAGTGCCGCCGAAAGTAATACCCGGAATATTCGTTTTAACCTCACCGGTAATAGAACGAATCTCCACTGGCGCGGACATTTTGGGATCGAATAATTCGATATGGGGCGGGCCTCCAGAGAGAAATAGCAGCACCACGCACTTGTCTTTGAGATGTAGGCCTGCGCGTGCGGCAAGCGCTTTATTGGCCAATAAATCCGGAAGTGCCAAGCTGCCCAAAACTCCTGCCTGCAGGAAATTCCTCCGCGAGAAACCGGCACAAGTCTGGTCTGGCGCAATATCTGATAAAGTGAACATACTCCCCTAAAACAGTGATTTATTAGCCCTCCTACATCAACTGGCGGATGGGTGAGGCCCCATTAATCACATCATTGACCTCATTGGGAATACCCGCCATGGCGCGCACTGCTCCGGTGTCCAGCAGCGTCTCCATAAGAGTCGCATAAAGGTTCGGGATGGTCACGCGGTCACTCGCAGGTTCGCCGCCGTCTTTGGTGGAGCTACCCACGACCTGCCCCATCTTCAGACCCCCACCATAAAGCAATAAAGGCGCACTGCCCGCCCAGTGATTACGACCCCCTTTATTGTTCACTTTAGGCGTGCGGCCCATCTCGCCACAGCACACCAGTAAAATTTTATCCCGTAATCCACGCGCCTCCACGTCCTCAATAAATGCACTCACCGCATGGTCAAACGGTGTGCCCACATAGCCCATGCCCTCAGTCATGGTGGCATTGTTCGCATCAGCGTGCATGTCCCACACGAAATCGGTGGTGATCGTGATAAAGCCCGCTCCACGCTCAGCCAAACGCCGCGCCATCAACATGAGCTTACCCAGATTGTTAACGTGGTTCTGATAACGGGGCCGGTTGTTCCAACGTTTACTGATTTTCTCCACGTCCATCAGGGTGGACGTGTCGTAACGGGCTAGTACCTTTGAGTCTTCCTTTGTAATGTCAAAGGCATCACCGATACCGCCGGTTAAAGTTTCAAATGCCTGTGATTGGAATTTATCCAATCCACTGGTTGCCTTGCCTGACTCTACTTCACGTCGGAATTGATCCAGGCTGCCTAATAGTGAACGTCGGTCACCCAGCCGTGATGGGTCTACGGATAATTTCATATCCGCACGGAAGTCACCTTTGCCACTGGGTTGGAACGGCGCAAAAGCCGGCCCCAAAGGTCCGGTCACATCAAATTTTCCAAGCTTCATGATGGGGTCGGTCGCCTTGGGATCAACCGCCTGCGGATGGAGCCAAATATTACGGGGCATGCCGGTTTCCGGATGACTGCTGCCCGCCACGCGAGCGTAATGTCCGCCGATCTGTGCATTCTTGGAGTACTTGCTGACAATGGGTTTGGAATCATGTGCCCCACTCCCGGTAGTAAAGGATCGCACGATGGAAAATTTATCATTTAGCTTAGCGAGCTTTTCAAACGTGGATCCAAATGTGATCCCCGGCAGCCGCGTAGGGATTTCGCCGGTCATACTGCGAATGCCCGAGGGCGCGCTCATCTTGGGATCAAACGTCTCCGTCTGCGAAGGGCCGCCGTGCATAAAGAGGAACACCACAGTTTTATCCTTCGCCACGCCGCCTAATTTTTGCAACGCATCCTGCGCCCGCAAAAATTCCGGTAATGCCAAGCCTCCGAGCGCAAGGCTACCCACGGAAAGAAAATTCCGGCGGCTGGGCGAGTTGTCAGTTAAATGCAGCATAGCAATACAGGCAAATCAGACGCGGCTGGGCACGTAAATATTTAGAAAAGTTTAGGTGTGCGGATCATTTTCATTCTTTGCTTCAGCCATCGTTTCGTCCTGCGTTTGCAGGTTCGGCATTTCCTCCAGCCAAGCAACAAATCCTCCCTCGGGTGCCGGTTTGTATACCGCCGTAAACTTCATAAAAAAATGTTCCCCTTCAGCAACAAATTCAAGTTTGGTCATTTGCCTTCCACGCGGTACACCGCCGTTTTGGTTCGCAAAATCAATGCATTACCCGTCACGGCCGGGGTCGCCATAAAACCGGCTTCGTATTTGCCGCGCGCAAGGATTTTAAATTCCGGTTTGGCGGAGAATACCACCGTGTCGCCTTTTATGCTGAAACAGTAAATGCGATCGCCGCACAAAATCGGCGAGGCGGCGAATTCGCCGGCGTTGAGGCGTTCGCTCCAAATGGATTTGCCGGTTTTGGCCTCAAGGCAAGTTGCTATCCCATTGTCGGCCACCATATAAATGTAATCGCCGTGGACGAGCATTGAGGATTTTTTGGCAATGTTGCGGCGCGCGCTCCACACCGCATCGAGGTCGCCCTTTTTGTTTGGCCGGATGGCGCTCATGCCGCCCATCCCGTTGTTGATGAACACTAGCCCGTGGGCAAACTGCGGCAGACCGCTGGCGTTCATTCCACCGGTGCGTACAGTCCAAAGCAGCTTGCCGGTATTCGGATCCAAGGCCTCGGTGGCCACGGCGGCTGGGGTGATGAGTTGCACTCGGTCACCGGTTGCGATGAGGGAAGGCGTGCCGTAGGCTTTTTTGCGATCGCCATTGTCCGTGCCAAAGGCAAACGCGCGTTTGTGCAGCCATTTGGTTTTGCCGTCTTTTTTATTGAGCCCCACGACAAATTGTTTGTCCGCGCCATCGAATTGTAAAATCAAGGTGTCGCCATGGAGAATGGGCGAGCTGGCGGGCAAACGGAAATGGTCGCAGTACAATTGCTCATCCTGCCGTTGCCAAATTACTTTGGCGGTTTGGGTGTCCAAACACGCATTGCCGTGCGCGCCGAAGCTGACGTACACGCGCCCCGCTTCAATCACCGGCGTGGGCGAGGCGTAGCTATTCATCGCCACCGGGCTCTTCTGCGGCTTGGCGATTTCGAAAACCAGTTTGTTGTGCAGCACCTTGCCTGTGGAAGCATCGAGGCACACGGCCCACAGCTTATGGCCGTCCGGTTCGGCGTTGGTGAACCAAATCTGATTGCCCCAAACCACCGGCGAACTCCACGCCTTGCCGGCCATCGGCGTTTTCCATTTCACATTTTTCCCCTCGCCCAACGCGAGCGGCAGATTGGCATCCGTTTTTCCCGTGCCATTTGGCCCGCGAAACTGGCTCCATTGCGCGGCAGAAATCTTCAGTACGCCACTCAACATCAGGAAAATAAAAATGTGTTTCATTTGCCCGAAGGGTAAAGGGTTAATCGATCGAGCGCAAATTGATTTGTAGCCTACCATTTTGACGGGTATTTTTATTCAATGAAATTGCCGTACGCACTGGTTTGGTTCGGAATCGCCACGGTCATCATCGCCGATGAGCCGCGCCTGCCCCGGCCGGATGAAGTCGACAAGCCGGAGAACATCAAATTCATCGTGCTCGATAAATCGAAACTGCCGGGCATTGTGGTGGACAACACCGAGGCCAAGCTCATCGGCGAATGGAAGCATAGCGTGCATACGCCGCCTTTTGTCGGCCCCAGCTACCTTCACGACATGAAGGAAAAGAAGGGGAAAAAGAGTGCCACCTTCACTCCCAACCTCCCTCGCACCGGCCTCTATGAGGTGCGAGTGGCACACAACAGCAACATCCGCCGCGCCAACGGCGTGCCCATCACTGTGCTCCATGCCAAGGGCAAGGCCGTGGTGAAGATCAATGAGGGTGAACCCGCGCCCATCGCCAAGCTGTTTCGTTCCATTGGCATTTTTGAATTCAAGAAAGGTCGCGCCGGTTCTGTCACCATTAGCACCGAAGGCACTGATGGCAAATACGTCATTGTTGACGCAGTGCAGTTTCTGATTGTGATGCGGTAACCTATTTAGCCTCGAGGCAGTAGAGGTTCTTAAAACCGCGGAGGAACATGCGGCCATTGCTGATCGCCGGCGTGGCGTGGGTAGCTTCGCCGAGTTGGCTGCGGCCCAAGAGTTCATACTTCGGGCTGGCCTTGATGACTGTAAATTCCCCCGTGCGCGAGCTGCAATAAATCTTCCCGTCAATGCACACCGGCGAGCTGGAGAAATCACCGCGCCCCACACGCTCGTTCCACACCTCCGCGCCCGTCTTTGGGTCAGCGCAGATCACAATCCCGTTATCCAGCCACATATAGATGTGATCACCATACACAATCGGCGTGGGCACGTAGGGCAACGAGCGTTGGCGTTTCCACGCGATGTGGCTCCCGCTTACGTTGCCCTTGCCGCTCACCTTCACGGCCATCATCAGCTTGCCCTTGCCGCCGCCGCCGCAGCTGCCGTACACGATGCCCTTCCAATGCACCGGCATCGCCACCGTGCGCAGGTCAAAATTGCCCGGCGTGGTCCACAGCACCTTGCCCTTGCGCGGATCAATGCCCATCAGCCCGTCATCAAGGCAGGAATTGATCAGCTGCGGCTCGCCGTTCACCTCGATGATGATCGGCGTGGCGTAGGTCATAATCTCAATCTTCCGCTTGATCAGCCACTGCTGTTTGCCCGTGTTTTTGTTCAACGCCACAATATAGCCGGGGCCGGTGTCGTGCTCGTTCAGGAGAATCACAAGGTCCTCAAAAATAATGGGCGAGGTTGCGGTGCCATGCCCGTGCTTGCTCAGCGAAGGCGGCAGTTGTTTGCGCCACTTTTCCTTTCCCGTCTTAAGGTCGTGCGCCACCATGAAATACTCGTCATTGTCGCCCCACGCCACGTACACCCGTTTCCCATCTGTGCATGGCGTTGCGGAGGCGTAACTATTGAGGGCATGTTTCGGGTGCGTGTTGCCGCCGAGATGTTCGGTCCAGATTACTTTTCCGGTGTCTGTGTCAAACGCCTGCAATGCACGCTGTTCCCCTGCGCTCGCTGCGGAAGTGATGAGCACGGTATTGCCCCACACCACCGGTGAGGAATGACCAATGCCCGGCAGCTTCACCTGCCATTTGTAATCCTTGGCCGTCCACTTTACCGGCAGGCCCTTGTCGTTGCTGATACCGCGCCCATCCGGCCCGCGGAACTGCGCCCAGTTTTCCGCTGGTAAAAGAACCGCGGACAACAAAAGGAAGAAGAGATTTTTTTTCATGTCAAACAGTGTGCGGAAAATGCGACGCCCATTGGGCCACGCCCATTCAGTTAGCGTACTCACCTTGGTCAATGCCTCACTGAAACCAACTGCCGCGATCAAATGCGATTCCGCCTACATCACTGCCTTGTCATTCTTGCTGACACTGAAGGGTATGCCAAAAATAAGCCCAATCTTCCTACCACTAACGGGAAGATTCATATCATTTTGCGTGGATTTGGGGATGAATGCGTGAAATTTACGCCATTCAAACACTTCTCAG
>JAPKDK010000202.1 GCA_028872645.1 Verrucomicrobiota bacterium | reverse complement strand
GCCATCGACGCCGCGCAAGCGGCCTTCCCTGCTTGGCGCGCCACTACGTCGCCCGCGCGCGGGAAAATTCTCAGCGCGGCCGCCAACATCATCGCCGGGCGCAAGGATGAGCTGGCCGAAATTCTTTGTCGTGAGGAAGGCAAAACCAAAGTGGAGGCCGGAATGGAAGTAGGCCGAACCGTAGATATTTTCCGATTTATGGCGGGGCTGAGCTACACCATCGGCGGTAGCGTGGTGCCGCATGATTTGCCGAACAACATGCTCTTCACCAAACGTGAGCCGTTGGGAGTAGTGGCGTTGATCACGCCTTGGAATTTCCCCATTGCGCTGCCTGCTTGGAAGCTGGCACCGGCATTGGTGAGCGGCAACACCGTGGTGCTCAAGCCCGCCTCACAGGCACCGGCCATGGCGCTGGAACTGGCACGCGCGTTTGATGAGGCTGGTTTGCCCGCAGGGGTGCTCAACGTCGTCGTCGGCAGCGGTAAAGAGGTGGGCGATGAACTAGCCAATCACGCGACCGTGCAGGCACTATCCTTCACCGGCTCGCACGGAGTGGGCCACGGCATCTATCAGCAACTCGCCCCGCGTATGACGCGCGCGCAAATGGAAATGGGCGGTAAAAACCCAACCATCGTGCTGGCCGATGCCGACCTCGATTTCGCCGCTAAGATTGTCGGCCTCGCCGGATTTGGCCAAACCGGCCAAGTTTGCACCGCCACTAGTCGGGTGATTGTAAACGAAAAGGTAGCCGACGAGTTTACCGAGAAATTAGTGGAACAAGCCAAGGCCCGCAACGTGGGCAACGGCATGGCCGATGGCGTCACCATGGGGCCCGCCGTGAGCGCCGGTGAATTGAAAGGCAATCTGGACTACATCAAAATCGCAAACGACGAGGGCGCAGAATGCGTGTGGGGCGGCGAACGCTTGAGTGAAGGCGATCTCGAGCACGGCCATTTCATGAGCCCCGCAGTAATCGCCAACGTGAAAAATTCCATGCGCATCGCACAGGAAGAGGTCTTCGGCCCTGTGGTGAGCGTGGTGAAGTGCGGCGATTTCGATGAAGCCATTGCGCTCGCCAACGACATTGAATACGGCCTCAGCGCGTCGATCATCACCCGCGACATCACCATGGCCATGCGTTACACCGATCAAATTGAAGCCGGTGTTGTGAAGATCAATCAAATCTCCACCGGCCTCGCCCTGCAAGCGCCTTTCGGCGGCGTGAAAAATTCCAGCAGCAACAACTTCAAAGAGCAGGGCCAGACCGCGATCGATTTTTACACGCGCGTGAAATCGATTTATTTGGATTACTCAGCGTAATGCGTTGCCCCGCCAAGGCGCGAAGACGCTAAGGAAATTATTTGATGAAGCTTTGCCGTTTCAAAAATCAATTTGGTGAGATCCGTGTCGGGCTTGCCGTTGATGAGACCACCCTCGCCGATCTGACGTCTGGAGGCGTCCGGACCATCACCGAATTACTCGAGGACACCGATTGCGTGGCACGCGTGGAGGCGTTGGCGAATCTGCCAACCGTCCCGCTTGCGGAAGTGGCGTTGCTCACACCCGTGGAGCGGCAGGAAGTGTGGGCCGCAGGCGTCACCTACTTGCGCAGCAAAACTGCGCGGATGGAGGAAAGTGATTTTAGTGCCAGCGCGTACGACTTGGTTTACGAGGCCGAACGCCCAGAGATTTTTTTTAAGTCACTGCCTGAAAAGGTAGTCGGGCCGAACGAGCCTGTGGGCATTCGCGCCGACGCGAAATGGAATGTACCCGAGCCCGAGCTAACCCTAGTGGTTAATTCAGCCAAAAAACTCGTGGGTGTGAGTATTGGTAACGACATGAGCTCGCGCGATATTGAGGGCGAGAACCTCCTCTACCTCCCGCAGGCTAAAGTGTACGATGGGGCCTGTGCGGTGGGACCATGGATTGTGGTAGGGGTCCATGAAGAGGAAATTCGACAATGGACCATCGGCGTGCAAATCCTACGCAATGATCAGGTCGTTTTCAGGGGCGAAACTGACATTAACAACATCAAGCGGCGATTTGATGAATTGCTCGATTACCTTGGCAGATCGCAGAGTTTTCCACACGGTGCCATGCTGCTCACCGGCACGGGCGTAGTGCCAGATGAGGATTTCACCCTTGCTGCGCGTGACGTAGTATCCATCACCATTTCAGGGATCGGCACGCTGGAAAACCCTGTTCTGGTTGTCTGAATGTAACCCATTTTAGTCTTGCGCGTCTTCCTCGCGCGGCGCAAAGTCCGCGCCCCCCTACTGGAAACAGAAACAAAAAATATAGAAAATAATAAACTCAGAAAACAAGTATTATGAAAAAACTCATTATGTTCGCCGTTGCGGCTATGCTGGCATTCAATGTGTCTGCTGACGACAAGAAACCGGCTAAAAAGGGCCGTGGTGGTGGTGCTCAAGCCATGATCAAGCAATTGGACCTGACTGCCGACCAAAAGAAGGCGCTGGCCAAGCACAACAAGGAAAACAAGGGAAAGGGTGCTGAAGCGCGTAAGCTCAAAGGCGAGGAACGTAAATCGGCAATGAAGAAAATTGCTGAAGCCCGCAACGCGAAGCTCAAGGAAATCCTCACCGAGGAACAGGCCGCGAAGCTTAAAGAACTGCAAGCCAAAGCCCGGGCAGACCGGAAGAAGAAGGCTGAGAGCAAGTAACCTGATTCCCAAATACATACATCATGAATAAAATCTGGATTCTACTTCTGGCTGCCGTATTGAGCTTCAGCGCTCAGTCCGCAGACAAGAAGGACAAGAAAAGCAAAATCAACCCTGCCTTCAAGCAGTTGCTCGCTGAGCTTAAACTAACTGAAGAGCAGAAGCCAAAATTCCAAGCTCTCCAAAAAGAGCAGGGTAAATTCATGGCTGAACAAAAAAAACGCTCCGCAGAAGAAAAGAAGACTGCAGGCAAGCCCTTCTATAAGGCCCGCACCGCAAAGCTTAAAGAGCTCTTCAATGAAGACCAACTTAAAGTTTGGCGGAAGCACCAAGCTAAGCAAAAGGCTGCCCGCGAGAAAAAGGCTCAAGAGAAATAGTAAGCCCTTTGTCAAAAGAATTCACACAGCGGCCTTCGGGCCGCTTTTTTGTATCCTATTAACTTGGGATGCGTCTATTAATTCAGAACCGTTTTTTAACTATAAAATACATGAAAACTAATCAAATCATGCTGGCAACAGCAATCATTGCCGGTGGGCTAACTTTTGCTACCACCAGCCAAGCACAACAAGAGCCCGGCAAGGGCAAGTCCGGACAAGGCAAAGCACGCCCAGGACAAGGTGAAACACGCCCGGGACAAGGACAGCGACCAGGGCAAGGCCAACGGCCTCAACGCGGCGGTGGCTTCAGCCGTTTAAACCCCTACTCCCAGCTCGACCTCACCGAGGCGCAGCAGAAAAAAATGCAGACCCTGCAACAGGAACAAAGCGCTGCAACGCGCAAGATGTTTGAGGAATTGCGTGGTGGCGGCGGAGACCGTGAAGCAATGCGCGCCAAGTTCACAGAAATGCGTGAGAAGTTTGAAAAACAAACTGAAGCCATCCTCACCGACGCACAAAAAAAGAAATTGGCTGAAATGCGCGCCAATGGCCGCCCACAACGTCCCGAGGGTGGAGGACAGCGCCCCGACGGAGGTGCCGGCCGACGTGATCCCTATGCCGCATTGAACCTTACCGATGACCAAAAGAAAAAGGTCACTGAAATCCAAAATGCCCAGCGCACGGAAATGCGGGAGCTGTTCAACGGCGGAGATCGCGAGACTATGCGTGAAAACATGACGGCACTCCGTGAGAAGACTAACAAAAAAATCGAGGCCATCCTCACCGACGAACAGAAAAAGAAGTTCAAGGAAATGCAATCCCAACGCCCCACGCGCCCCCAAGGCCGCCCCGGCGGTGAGGGCAAAGGCAAACAACGCCCCGGACGTTCGGACGCGTAACCCCTTCGCAAAAAAAGCAATTCAAGCCAAGCGGCCTTCGGGCCGCTTTTTTTGTTCAATGATAGGCGCTACTTTCTATCGCCCGCCCAAAACAAACCGCGGCGCACTAGTGCGTGCAGAGCAGGAGAAGACTCCGGATGGGGACTGATGCAGAGCACACGACCTTTGCCGTATTCGCCGGCGATGATCGCGGGGGTGCCCACCATGGTGCCCTTCTGGGGTTCGTAGCGGCTCACTTCGCTGCGAAAATGCGCCAGCGCTCGGAAGGCACCGAGGCCCTCCTTGCCCATTGGAGACATGATTGGGCCGTTATGGTAACGCACATCAAACACGCCATTTTTATCACCTAGAACCTTGCGGCCCGCATCGGTCAGCTCCATCTGAACCGTGGCTGAGGGGCCGCGGTACCACATGCTTTTGCGGCCCACCTCTGGGATGTCCACACTTTTGCAAAACGTTTTGTGATTGCTCAAGCCCAGTGACCATTCGTAATTAGATGCCGCCAAATACGAGCCCGCGCAAATACCTGCAAACCCACCGCCATTGCGCACAAAATCTTGCACCGCCTTGCGCCCGACCGGCGCCAGTGCGTTGGCTTGTTTGCTGCCGCTGCCGCCGGGGAATACCGCAAGGTGAAACTGCCCCAGCACACCATCGCGCACATCCGCCGCGCCAACGCGCCGCACCAACGCGTGCCCCGCGAGCACACGATCCACATTGCGCGGCCCATTGCCGCCCACGCCGCCGGCATCGTAAATCGCCACACGGAAATTTTCTTTGCCAACCAGCACGTGCGGCCCGGCTTGCGCCATTTTCAAATGCGTGAGCAACGCGTGCATCATCAGCCGGTGCTGGCGCGCGCGTTGGCTGCGCGGTTGGTCTTTGGAAGTCGTCTCGCAAATCATCGCATGCGCGCCCAGCTGTTCATGCGCCGCACGCGCCAGCGAGCCGTCCACGGGATAACGCAGCCGCACAAATTTTTTCTTGGGCTCACTCACCGCGGCGTTCACCGCCTTGAGCATCAACGGCACGGCGACACCGCTGGCCTTCGAGTGCACATCGATGATGGACGAGCCCACGGACTTGCCATTGATTTGGTGGAAGTCTGTCCCTTCGTGCAAATCAATCAACCAATCCGGCTTGTGGCCGCTCACAAATTCCCACAACGCCTGCGCCGGTTCGCCGATGGGGCCGTCCTTGGAATCCGTCTTTTGAAAATCACGATTCAAGTCGCGCGTCTTCAAGGACACGCCCGGCAAAAAGCGCGTGCCGTCTTTCAGCCCCGGCCCATTGGCGCGCGGTACCACGATGAGCCGTCCACGTTTTACCGGCCAATGCTGAATCTGCCCCGCTGCGCTGGCACCCGCCGGTTCGTTGCCGTGCACGCCGCCCACCACCAACACCGTCGGCCCCGGCTTGCCGCTCTCGTGCACGCGCCACGCCATTTCCCATCGAGTGCCCTCGGCGATCACGCCGGTAGTCACGGCCGCCGACGCCCCAAACAGTGTGAGGAAAATCATCAACCCAATCGCCA
>JAPKDK010000016.1 GCA_028872645.1 Verrucomicrobiota bacterium | reverse complement strand
CGCGTTGCGTGATTTTGAAACTGCGCCGCATCAATTGCGCAGTCACGGATTTAACACCGACGCGGACGGCATCACGCAAAGTTTGCGTGAAGATTTGGGTATGGAGGTGCGCGGTGAAAATGTGCTGTTGCTCGGCGCGGGCGGCGCGGGACGCGTGGCGGCGCTAAAGCTGGCGGCCACGGGGGTGCGCCAACTGCACATCGTCAACCGCACCGCGAGCAAGGCCGAAGCGATTGCGGACGAAATCCGTGAACGCTTTCCGGCGGTGGAAATCGCGGTGGGTTATCCTGAGAGCACCGACACCGAAATGGATCTTGTGCTCAATTGCACTTCGCTTGGCCTCGCGGCGGGCGACGCGCTGCCGCTGGACACCGGCCAATTTTCATTGGATAAAGCGCGCGCGGTGTACGATATGATTTATCAACCCGCCGAGACGCCGCTGCTTGCCGCTGCGCGCGCCGCCGGCTGCCAGACCGCCA
This sequence comes from Verrucomicrobiota bacterium, assembly GCA_028872645.1. GTDB lineage: Bacteria > Verrucomicrobiota > Verrucomicrobiia > Limisphaerales > UBA1100 > JACNJL01. The sequence continues at coordinate 23,001 of JAPKDK010000016.1, read as the reverse complement.
ATGGCCTTGGGATGCTGCTGCATCAGGGCGCGAAGTCACTGGAGATTTGGAGCGGGCAAGCCGTGCCACTGGAGGTGATGCGCGCCGCCTTGAAGGAGGCTGTAAATGGCTGATCAATTGATCCAGTTTTTTGGCAACGAACTGACTCTGTTCTCGATGGTGTTCTTTGTACTCGGCTGCATTGTGGGCAGTTTTTTGAATGTTGTCATCCATCGACTGCCGCGCGAGATGAGCATTTTGCATCCGCCCTCGCATTGTCCACAATGCGGCTACTCAATTCCGTGGTATCGAAATCTGCCGCTCATCACATGGCTTTGGCAACGCGGCAAATGCGCGGGCTGCAAAGCACGCATTCCCGCGCGCTATGTGTTGGTGGAATTCCTCACCGGCGCGGCTTTTTTAGGCGCGTGGTTGTTGGTGTACTTCCAGTTCACGCAGGGAATCGACGCGCCGATTATCAAACCGCTGATTGCGGCAGGCGTTTCGATGGCACTCGTCACTTTGTTGGCGGGATTGATTGCATCCACGTTTATTGATTTCGAGCACTTCATTATTCCGGATGAACTCACCAAAGGGGGAATGGTAATGGGCGCAATTTTTTCCGTGACCGTGCCACAATTGCACGGAGCGTTTTTGGGCGAGCCCGTGGGCCACGCGCAGGCGCTTTGGCTCAGCGTGTTAGGGATGGCAGTAGGCGGCGCGGTGGTGTACGCGGTGGTGCGGCTGGGTAAGGTGATGTTTGGCAAACAAATGTACAGCAGCGACGTCCCGGTGACGGTTTATTTTTCCACGGATTATATGTGTCTCGGCGGCGAACCGGGCGAGGACAACACAGTGATTCCATTCGAGGATGTGTTTTACCGCAAAGGCGATACCGTGACGCTGCACGCCGAGCACGTGGAGTTGGTGGATCGCTGCTACTGGAACAAAGCCGTGGCGCTCAATGCCGAGACGCTGAGCATCGGCGAGATGGATTTCCCCGCGCGCGAAGTGCCGCACCTCGAAGTGAGCACCAGCGAAGTGACCATCCCGCGCGAGGCGATGGGCTTTGGTGATGTGAAATTTATGGCCGCAATCGGCGCGTTCCTCGGCTGGCAAGCCACCCTCTTCGGCCTAATGGCCAGCGCCATGTTGGGCGCGGTGGTGGGCTCACTAATGATGCTCCTGCGCCGAGACAAAGCCAACGTCATCCCCTACGGCCCGTACATCGCGCTCGCGGCAGTAGGCTGGATTTTCGGCGGCTACGCCCTGTGGCAATGGTGGTGGAAAAGCTTGGGGCCGGTTTGATTTGAACCGCCAAGGCACAAAGACGGCAAGTTTTTAAATTGGTTTTCTTGGCGTCTTTGCGGTTCAAAAAGAATCACCCATTCTGCGCACGATGCCGCAAAGCGTGATCCACCAACACCAACGCCGTCATCGCTTCCACCATCGGCACAGCTCTTGGCAGCACGCAAGGATCGTGTCGGCCGCGGGCTTTGATTTTCACATTTTTTCCAGCAGTGCTGACGGTGTCTTGTGACTGTAAAATAGTGGCGGTGGGTTTGAAGACGGTTCGGAAATAAATAGTCTCGCCATTGCTGATGCCGCCTTGGACGCCGCCGGAGCGGTTGGCGGTGGTGCGAACTTTCCCGACGCGCATTCGGAAAGGGTCGTTGTGTTCGCTGCCCTTCAGCGCGATGCCGCCGAAGCCGGAGCCAATCTCGAAGCCTTTGCTCGCGGGCAAGCTGAGCATCGCCTTGGCAAGGTCGGCCTCGAGGCGATCGAAGACCGGTTCGCCCCAGCCGACGGGCACCCCGCGCGCCACGCCAAGGAGCACGCCGCCCACGCTGTCGCCCGCCTTGCGAGTGCGATCGATAAGACGAATCATTTTTTCGGCGGTCGCCTTGTGCGGGCAACGGACGATGTTGGACTCGACTTGTTTGAGCGTAAATTTGTTGGGGTCGATCTCTGCGGAAATTGCCTGCACTTGCTGAACGCACGCGAGCACTTCGACGCCGAAATGTTTTTTAAGAATCTTTTTGGCAATCGCGCCGGCGGCCACGCGGCCGATGGTTTCGCGCGCGCTGGTTCGACCGCCGCCGGGCCAGGCACGAATACCGTACTTGGCGTCGTACGTGTAATCGGCGTGGCTCGGGCGGTATTTCGTTTGCATCTCCGTGTACGCTTCGGAGCGTTGATCGGCATTTTCCACCAGTAACGAAATGGGCGTGCCGAGCGTCTCCCCTTCGAATGTACCGGACAAAATGCGCACCGAATCTGTTTCCTGCCGCTGCGTAGTGATCCGGGATTGGCCGGGGCGCCGCCGGGCGAGGTCGGGTTGGAGATCTTTTTCGGTCAACGCCAGGCGCGGCGGACAGCCATCGATCACCACGCCCACGCCGCCGCCGTGGCTTTCGCCCCAGGTGGTGATGCGGAAGAGTTCGCCAAAAGAATTCCCCATCCGCGAATGATGGCACAGAATGGCCCCGGAATCAATCCGGCGCGGAATGCCCGCTGGATTGTGAACGGTTTGCGCTTGAGTTGAAAAATGAAAACAGCACGATAAAAACGGTGATGGGCGGCTACTTCAAAACATTTTGCATGGCGATTGGCGCGTTGGCGTTGATGGCCTGTGAGACGTTCGACCCCACCGATCCCTTCGCTTCGCCCGATGAATTTTACAACAACAAGTCCCGAAAGGAATTGCTGGCCATGGCGCGCAAGGGCGATTACGAGGCCATCCGGCGGCTGAGCGACACGCCTCTGCAAAATCTCGAGGCCCGGGTGGAGTCGGGAGAATATATGGCCATGATGCAGCTTGGCTGGCGATACGATACCGGTTTTGGCGTGAGAGCCGACCCCGCTGAAGCTGCCCGGCTCTATCGCGTGGCTGCTGAACGCGGCGATATTTCGATGGCCCAAAATAATCTTGGCTGCCTCTATCGCGATGGTCGCGGTGTGATTAAGGATTACCGGACCGCCGTGCAACTCTTTCAAATGGCCGCCGCCAAGGGCAATGAGCACGCGCAAAACAACCTCGGCTGGATGCACGAACACGGCTACGGATTGAAGCGTGATTATGTTAAGGCTCGGCATTACTATGAACGCGCCGCCCGCGACCGTAAAAAGTTTTCAACCGGAAAATCCCTGCCCGGACAATCGATGGCGCAGAACAATCTGGCACGATTAATCCGGGACGGCCTCGGCGGCAAACCCCAACCGCAGGAAGCCATTCGCTGGTTTCGTAAATCCGCGGCACAGGGCAATTCCCATGCGCATCACAACCTCGGGCTCATTCACGAAAAAGGCATCGGTGTTAAGCGTAACATTCAGTTAGCACTAAAGCATTACGAGTTTGCAGTGCAAAAAGGAAATCTACTGTCTCTACACGCCATGGCGTGGCTGCATGAACAAGGGCACCTCGTGCCGCGCAATTATAAATTGGCGTTACAATACTACGCGCGCGCGGCGGAGAACGGCTACTCCATGAGCATGTACAACCTCGGCATTCTCTTTCGCGAAGGACGGGGCGTGAAGCGCGACCTCATCACCGCCGCGGACTGGATCCAACGCGCCGCCATTGCCGGCAACGGCTACGCGCAAACGACACTGGGGGAAATGTACGAGCTGGGCGAAGGCGTCAGCCAGGATTTTCCGAAGGCCGGCGAATGGTATGAACGCGCGGCGCAACAAGGACTCACCGTGGCTCAGTTGCAGCTTTCCATTTTACACGGCACCGGTCGGCTGGGAGAACGCGACTTGGTGCAGTCCTACAAATGGGTTTTGCTCGCCGCCCATTTAGGTCATTTAAAGACGGCTGAATTACGCGGCTTGCTGGAAAAAGAAATCACCGAAGCCCAGCGGACGGAGGCGCTGCGGTTGGCGCGCGAGTATCGACCGGTGCCAGTGATCGAAGAAGTGCACCCGCTGGAAAACGGACGATTGGAATAACCAAACGCTCGCGCTTCGGTTTATGGCTCAAGGATTGTTGGGGGCGTCGTAGCTTCCTCGGGCAATTCCAGCGGTGGTTTCGCCACGTCGGATTGAGTTGGCTTTTCGATGAACGGCGGTTTGGGGGGTTCATCCGGGTCAGGCACGGGCAATTCAGGGTCGGTGAATGTATCATCAAGGTTGGCAGCCTCGGCCAGAGCACGGTCGTAATCAGCCGGATCCATTTCTTCGCGCATTTTATGTAAATACGGGCGCGCCAAACTCGTGCCCTCGTACGCCAATAAAAACCACATGCAGGCCTGCTGAGCGTCCGGGACGAGATGATTGCCTTTCATATACATATATCCCAAACGATATCGGGCCTTGGGCATTCCCAGTTCCGCCGCTTCGCGAATAAGACGAACGCCTTCATTTGGATTTTCCGGCACCCCAAGGTGCTGAAGGTGCATGAGGCCTAGAAGAGAAATGCTGAGCGCCTGACCCTGCTCGGCAGCAGCGGCGATCCAACACGCGGCGCGCTCAATATTTCGCTCGGTGCCCACACCCTGGGCTTCCATCATGCCCACCCAATGCTGTGCCTGCACATCGCCCTGATCCGCCGCCAACCTGAACTGCCGATATGCCAGCTCCGGTTTTCCGGAAAACCGCGGTTGACCGGTATATCCACGGCGCGGTTTGTTGCGCAAACCCAGTATCGTCAACGAAGCGGCATCGCCTTCGTCTGCCATTTGCCGGACCTGTTCCAGCGCACCGTCCGCAGTGCCGGTTTGTTCCAGTTGCGCAGCGCGTAGTACATCCACATGGTTTGTTCCTACGCGGCTCATGCAATAGAAAGCTAATAGCACACGTGCGCGCGGCTCGTTTTTCTTGGCGGCATCCTCGGCCCACTTGAAAGCCGATGCGGGATCCCAACGCACGCCCCACCCCGTTTCATGGCGGCGAGCCAATTCCAACATCGCCTCCGCATTGCCGCCTTCGGCACGGGTCTGGAGTGGCTCGAGGTTTTCAGGAGAAATGAAAATCAATTCCTCAGCAACGGCAGCTGGAAGATTGTTGGTGGGCAACGGTTTAAGCTTGGGCGGAGGGGGAAGCTGAGGAACATCCCCCGGACTCAATACGCTCACTTCGATTTCTTTTTGTGAATGATCATCCGTCGATGTGGCTTTACCGCCCCACATTTGCCACGCGCCAAATATGCCGCCGGCTATCAACAGCAGCACCACACCAGCCAACGCCATACCGCCTCCGGAAGATTCAGCCGTGGGGTTTGTTGAAGCAGGGATGGGATCGACTTGAGCAACAGCTTTCTGCTCGGCAGGCATCTGCACGTAAGTGCCCAGCGGCACCCATGCATCTTTGCCCTCCTCGATGGCCCAATCGTCAACCGACAATACGCCGGCAGCGATGTACTGTTGCAGTTCATCGCACGAAAGCGGGCCGAAATGCCCGCCATCTTTCTGGACGTAATACGTGGCCATGGACGTAAAGGTTGGGGAATTTACCGGAAATTACCCAAAAAAACCACTCTGAAAACTATCCGGCAACTAATCCAAATCTTCAGGCCGAACGGACGAGGGGCCGAGGATGCCCTTGCTTGGGTCATTGCCATCAACTGGACGCCCCACCTTCCGGGCCTTGTCGATGGCCTTGGCAAATACCGGCAGCATGAGGGCAAGTAAAATCCCGATGATGACACCCACCACCAACATTTCCACTAGGGAAAATGCCCGCCGCAATTTGGAGCGGCGAAGGTTCATTCAATAAAGAATATTGCAGCCGGGCAAACGTTCGCGCAAACGGGCTACGCCCTCGGGAGAAACGCCGGTGCCTGCGAGACCAATCCAACGGAGCTTTTCCTGCCCCGTTAATTTGTCAAGTGCGGCATCGGTGATCTTGGAGCCATCAAGATTCAAGCCCACCAGCGCGCCTTGGGTAACCACCACGCACACTTTCGAGCGCGCGACTATTCTTAATGCAGCGATGAGGTCATCGCCCGATTCACTGAGTGCCTGCAATAACGGATCGTCCATAACGTGCCCCGAAGGTAACACCGGCCAAAGCCGGAATCAACCCTCTGGCTACTTGGGTTTGATTGGTTTGGGGTTAAGCCCCGGCACATACGGGCCGCCGCTAAAAGCCTGCCTGCGGGCGGCAATAATTTGTTTGGCTGTGAGCCTATCCCCCGGCCCCACTCCACCGCCCTCGCGCAGCTTGCCGTCAATCATCAGGTTTCCCTGCGTGGCCACATGTGGCAGCGAAAGCGAATGGCCCATCTCATGCGCGAGAATGTTCGACTGCGCGAAGAACACCGGCGATCCATCTTTCCACACGCCATTCGCATCCACCAATGCTGCGAATTTTACCTGCGGCATAAGCACCATCCCTTTGGCGGGCAAATACACCGCGCCATACGCACGCGGCATGGTGTATATCACCACGATATGAAACACCTTCCCGCGGTCCGGCAAATCCGGTAGCATTTTGTGCAGGATGCGCGATTGCAGTTGCGCCACTGCCGTGGCGGAAACCCCCGGCTTGAACAACCCCGCAAAAGCCTTCTCCGCATCGCGATCCGCCGCGCGCATGGGCAAGGGTCGGTCGGCCACAAAACGAATGTTCGTCGATTGCCACATTTCATTTACGCCTGCAAGCAAAGGGCGAATGTTGGTGAGTTTTGAATCTGCATTGATAGATGCATAAGAGCTCTTTAAATGATGCACCTTCACCTTGAGCGTGAGCAGGCGACCATCATCCCTGCCCTGCCCCAAAGGCTCCGCCTCCTCGTAGGCAAGCATCGCGGCCGCGACCTGTTGCGTGGCACCGCGCCGGTTGCTCTCGTAAACCATCAGTCGCGTGCCGCCTTTGGTGCGGGGAACCAGCGAAAATCGTTTATCGCCCAGCAACAAGCGCATGGCATCCGCCGCCGGCTTTTCCCGGAATTTAACCCCGACGCGTCCTTTCAACCCCGGCTCCACCAGCACTTCCCAACCGGTTTCCGCCTTGATCACTCCCAGCAATTGCTCCAGACCCATCGCCCGCACATTCATGTCAAACGTACGCGCCTTGGGATGCCACACCACCGAGTTTGCCGCCCCCGCAGCCGGAAGCAACAGCGCGAATCCAATCCATGTGAGCAGCAAACGCATCCCCTTTAATCTAACCGATTTCCGGCGTCCCATCAACCTTGCCGAAATATTTCTCCACCAATACAGGATCCGTTGGTTTTGAAAAACGGACGGCCATGACGCTCACCAACGCCGAGATGGCCACTGCCCAAATGAAGGGGTGCAGTCCCAGCAACGGAAATTCCCCAAACTTGCCATGCACAAAAAATCCAACCAAATAAATCGTGCCGATGGTGAACCCGCCCGAAACCATCCCCGCCACCGTAGCCGCGGGGGTGAGGCGGGGCCAATAGAGCATCAGCACCACCGGCATCAGGAAGCTCGCCGCCAATCCGCCGGAGCCAAACACGATGAGATCCTGCAAAAATTGCGGAGGCTTGAGCATCGCCACCACCGCCAGCACGCCCATGATGATGGTGACGGCGTAGCTGACTTTTTTTAGCTTAGCCTCGGAGGCGTCCGGATGTTTTTGCTGATACACATCGCGCGTGATCGTGGAGGAAAACAGCAGGAGAAAACTGTCCACGCTGCTCATCACCGCCGCGAAGGGTGCGGCCAGCAACAGCCCCGCCAACCACGGCATGCCGGCGTTGGACGTGAGAAACATCACCATCTCCGGCATGATGCGGTCCGAGTCAATCTCCCACCCCGGCAACAGCACGCGGCTGCAAGTGAAAATGATGATGAGCGGAAAATAAATCAGCGAAAGATAAATCATCACAAACACAATTGACCGCCGTAATGTCACCGTATCTTTGAACGCCATTTGCCGCGCCATGTAACTGGGCTGCCCCGAACCCGCGAACGGCCAAAACGCAAAGAAACACATCGCCATCATCACCGGCAAAAAACCCTGCGCCTCCGTCGACGAAGGCCCCGGCGCACTGACGTACACGCCCTGCTTACCCGCACCGTATTTGTAGTCGCTTTCTTTTTGATAAACAAACGGAATGGCCGCCACGGATTGTTGGCCCATTTGTTTCTCGATGGCTTTCACCTCGGCATCCGTTGGTTGCGGCAGGCAAATCACATTGACTTCATCGCCGCCGCCCCCTTTTGCCGGTGAAACTTCCGTGTCTTTTTTCACGCGAAAATATTTCACCCGCTCATCGGTTTCCAATTTAAACCAAGCCCCTTGTGGCAGTTTGGTTTTTGCGTTCACTTCCATTCGCAACACCCCCTCCTCCGGCGGCACCATTTTGGCGACCTCCCGCGTGGCGTTGGCCAGCCCGCCCACTTGCGTGAGCGCCAACCCCAGCAAAACCACTACTCCCACCAACATCACCGCTCCCTGCATCATATCCGTCCATACCACCGCCCGGAAACCACCCCACGCCGTGTACGCCACCACCGACACCGCGAACACGCCCAGACACAAATAATACGCACCATCCACCCCGCTGCCGCCAATCCATGGCAACGGTTGCAGCACCGACTCAATGAAGTCCTTGGCGACAATGAAAACCCCCACGTCGCCCAGCAGTGTGGTCATGATTTTTGCCCCTGCCTTGAATTGCGCCAGGAGGAAAAAGAATTGAAAAAACACCAGCAACACCGTCGCCACCTGACCCACGGTCGGGCTGCCCAGCCGTTTGCGCATCATTTCCGGCACCGTGATGCTGCCCGATTTGCGCGCTACTTGATTGAGCCGCTTGGAAATCAACCCCATCGCCACCAACGGTACGACAATATAGCCGCCAATCCATAACGCCATCACCCAGCCGTACGTGTAAATTTTTGCCGGGAACCCCATGAAACTTCCGCCCGAAGCGCTGGTGGCCGCGTAGGTGAACGCAAACGCCCACATCCCAAGATTGCGACTGCCGAGGAAATACTCGTTCATGAACGACTTCCCCTCGCGCTTGCGACTAGCCAACCACGCCAGTGCAAACACCACCGCCGTGTAAACACAAAAACTCACCAACGCCGCATTGCCAACCGCGGCCTCCGTGGTCGCCAGCATCATAGCATGTCCTCCGGAAGTTCCTCCATCGGTTCATCCTGCATTTTGCACAAGCAAAACCAAACGGTGAAAACGTTGGCCGCCGCCAGCGGAATCAGCCAGCCAAAAAACACCCAACGCGGAATGCCCCAAACCATTTGCACCTCCGCCTGCTCCGCCGCCGCGTAACCCGCCACGCTGGAATACCCAATCACCCACGCGAAAAAAACTGCCCACGTCGCCACCATCCACTTCAATTCCAGCAAACACTGGCGAAACGAGGCACCGGTGTCCGCGCGTTGATTAGAATCGGCCATACGCGAACGATTCGCCGAACGCCCCCAAGACGCAACGAAAAAACTTTGCGCGCACGACCAGCCACCCCACACTCCGCGCATGAGCGATCCTCTTCCCATTTTAGAAAAACTCTACAGCGCCGTCGTCGCCGATGTGCTCGACACCCTCGACCACCGCCACCAAACCCTCGGCGCCAACCTCTGTGCCATGACGCCCGCGCGCCACGTATGCGGACGAGTCTTCACCGCCAAAGCCGAGGCGATGGACACCCTCCCCGCCGAGCCGTACAAACTCGAGATGGCCGTCATCGATACCATGCAAGCCGGCGACGTGCTTGTGGTGGATGCCGGAAATAATTTGAACTGCGCGTTTTGGGGCGAACTGCTCTCTACCGCATGCATCGCCAAAGGCGTGCGCGGCGCGGTGATGACCACTTGCACGCGCGACTTGTGGGCGCTGGAAAAAATGGATTTCCCCGTGTTCGCCATCGGCACAACGCCCGCCGACAGCAAAGGCCGCATTGACGTCACCGCCATTGGCGAACCCATCACCATCGACGGCGTAAAAATAAAGAACGGCGATTACCTTCTCGGCGATGCCGACGGCGTGGTCATTATCCCCAGCGAAGTACTGGACGAAACCCTCCGCCTTGCGCGAGAAAAAGTGGCCGGCGAAAACACCGTGCGCGACGACCTCGCCAATGGGATGCCCGTCACCGAAGCATTTGCAAAACACGGAATTCTTTGAGCAAAAACATCCTCATCGCCGGACTGTTTCACGAGACGCACACGTTCGTGGATGACGTCACCTCGCTGGCCGATTTCCAATTTCGCGTGGGAGACACGATGCTCGATTGCGCCGGCGATGCCTCGCCACTGGGCGGCGTGCTCGAATTCGCCCAAAAACAAAACTGGAAAATCCTCCCCGCCCTCGACGCCCGCGCCACGCCCAGCGGCACCGTGAATGATGATGTACTCGAAATCTGGTGGGCCGAGTTCAAGGCGCGTTGGGACGCCAATTGTGACGCACTCTTCCTCGTGCTGCACGGCGCGATGGTGTGCGAATCTTTTCCCGATGTGGAAGGCGAAGTGCTCAAGCGCATCCGCACCCTGCCCCGCGCCGCGGGTAAACCCATTTTCGGCGTGTACGATTTGCACGCAAACTTTTCCCCCGGGATGGCGCGCCACGCCGATTGCCTCGTGGCCTATCGCAAAAACCCGCACACCGATGCCCGCGAAAGTGCCGTGCGCGCCGCCCGCCTTTTGGCGCGGCATTTTGAATCCGGCCAAACACCAAAAATGCAACTGCGCCAACTTCCCGTTGTGTGGCCGCCCACCGGCACCGCCACAGCCGAGGATCCGATGCGCGCGCTGGAACAACGCGCGCGCGAACTGGAAGGCGGCGACGCTTGGGCCATTAACATCACCGCCGGCTTTGCCTTTGCCGACACGCCAGATACGGGCGTCAGTTTGCAGGCCATCACCACCGCCGACGCCTCGGCTGCGTTGGATGAACTGGAATCGCTGGCGTTGGAGTTGAAGGAAGTTGGCGCGCGCATTGATCCGCCGGTCGAAAGCGTGATGCCGGAAATTTGCAAAACCGTAAATGGCCTCACGGTTTTGGTGGAGCCGAGCGACAACATTGGCGGCGGCGCGCCGGGCGATTGCACGGGCTGCCTGCGCGCGCTGGTTTTGCACCACATCGAAAACTCCGCCGTGTGCCTCAATGATCCCGAAGCGGTACGGGCACTTTCTGGTTTGCATACAGGCGGCAGGCTCACACTCGCGCTCGGTGGCAAAGGCAGTCGATTTGATGAAGGGCCGTTGGAGTTGGACGTGGAATTAATTTCGCGCAGTAGTGGTCGATTTGAATTGGAGGACAAACAAAGCCACCTCGCCTCAATGTGCGGCGATTATTTCGATATGGGCAACTGCGCCGTGGTGCAGCACGCGGGCATGACGATTTTACTGACCTCAAACAAAACCGCCCCCTTCGACCTCGGCCAATGGCGCAGCCAAGGCATGGAACCGGCAACGCTCAACGTGATCGTGGTCAAAGCCGCCGTGGCCCATCGCGCGGCATATGATCCGATAACGGCGCGGAGTTTCACGGTCGACACCCCCGGGCCGTGCAGCAGTGATTTGAAGCGCTGGCGAAAATAGCGCTACTTATTTGCCAACTTGGCCCAACTATCGCGTAGACCGACGATGCGGTTGAAAACGGGTTTGTCGGGTGTGCTGTCTTTGGGGTCGGGTGTGAAGTATCCGAGGCGTTCGAATTGCACTCGCTGACCCGCGGACAGCTTCGCCAACGAAGGCTCGAGTTTGCCGGCGATTATTTTCAATGAATCGGGATTGAGGCAGTCGAGGAAATCGCCTTCCGCCTCGGGTTCGGGCTCGGTGAAGAGGCGGTCGTAAAGGCGCACTTCGGCGTCAACAGCGTGCTCGGCGCTGACCCAGTGGAGGGTGCCTTTCACTTTGCGGCCGTCGGGCGCACTGCCGCCGCGCGTTTCGGGGTCGTACGTGCAATGGATGCGCAGAATGTTTCCCTCACCGTCTTTCTCCACGCTTTGGCAGGTGATGAAATACGCATAGCGCAAACGCACTTCGCGCGCGGGCCCGAGCCGAAAAAATTTCTTCGGCGGGTCTTCCATGAAATCCGCACGCTCAATAAATAGTCGCCTCCCGAAAGGCAGCGCACGTTTGCCGGCGCTTTCATCTTCCGGATTATTGATGGCCTCCAGATCTTCCGATTGGCCTTCGGGGTAGTTATCGATGATCACCTCCAACGGATCAAGCACAGCGCAGCGGCGCTCGGCGGTTTTGTTCAACTCTTCGCGGATAGCGTTTTCCAACAGGCCGACATCCGTGATGCCCTTGAATTTGGTAACGCCCACGCCCTGACAAAAACTGCGAATGGACGCTGCCGTGAATCCGCGGCGACGATACCCGGCAATCGTAGGCATCCGTGGATCGTCCCAGCCATGCACGTGTTTTTCCTGCACCAACTGCAACAACTTGCGTTTGCTCATCACCATGTAGGTGGGATTTAGTCGCGAAAACTCGTGCTGATGCGGACGTGGCTGCGGCACGGGCAGGTGATCTAGCACCCAATCGTACAGCGGCCGGTGCACCTCGAACTCCAGCGTGCAGATGGAATGCGAAATACCCTCCATGGAATCGCTGAGGCAATGGGTGAAATCGTACATCGGATAAATGCACCACGCCTCGCCCGCCTGATGATGCGCCTCATGGCGGATGCGATAAATCACCGGATCGCGCAGGTGCAGGTTCGGCGAAGTCATATCGATCTTGGCGCGCAGAGTTTTCTCGCCATCGGCAAACTCACCCCCGCGCATACGGGAAAATAAATCCAGATTTTCCTCCACCCCACGATTGCGATGCGGGCTTTCTTTTCCGGGCAGTTCGGGCGCGCCGCGATAGCTTTCCCATTCCTCAAGCGAGAGATCGCACACGTACGCGTTGCCGTCACGGATGAGTTGAACGGCGTAATTGTGAAGCTGCTCAAAATAACTGGACGCAAAAAAAATCTCGCTCGAAAGCACAGAATCCGCCCAGCCCTCGATCAGCCAGCGCACGTCCTCGGTGATGGATTCTACAAATTCGGTGTCTTCCTTCGCCGGATTGGTGTCATCAAAACGCAGGTTGCAGACGCCGCTATTTTCCAGTGCGATGCCAAAGTTGAGGCAAATGGATTTCGCGTGGCCGATGTGTAAATAGCCGTTGGGCTCAGGCGGGAAACGCGTAACCACGCCGGGATACGCCCCCGCTGCCATATCCGCCACCACGCGGTCGCGGATGAAATCTTTCAACGGTTCATTGCCTTCGGCATCATTCATGGGCGGGTTGTTTCGGGCAAATGCGCGCGCGCGTCAACTATTTTGCCCAGCCAAAGATTCGTCATCAAATAAACTCGGCGGAGTCCGGCTCGCGCAGACCACAAAGAATTTCCACTAGCGACAGTGGAAGCACAATCAACATCCCCCCAATCCAGGCAAAATATTTTACCCCGGAAAGCATCCATCCGCATGTGGAGTTGATAATTGCGTTGGTGGGCTTTTCTACTTTGGCAAGCTTGGCCTCGTTTCGGGCGGTTTGTGAACCAATGTAGGCTTTTTCTAACGAGCCTTCCACCTTATCATACCTGCCCTTGGCCTTGGCGTGATGGGATTTTGTTTCATCATATATCACTTTACCCCAGGCTGGCACCAGCGAAAGTATTACACCGGCGACCATGCAACTCACGGCGAGGTTTGAGTATTTTTTTATCAAACTGGGCCGAATGCGGCGAGTGTTTATAAAGCAACACACGGCTGCTCCAACCGTCAGCAGAAACATCAGCAACAAACCAATGCCCAAATACAGATCGTTGCCCAGCGCGGCGATCATGGTTGTTAGCATCATGCCGCTGCCGGAGGGAATAAACCAAAATAAGATCGCTGCCACACCGCCCACCATGCCAATGATCCATGCCAGCTTACTATCCGGCCGATACAACCGCGCCTTGGCGCCGAACACAACACCCACCCAACCCAGCAAAAAAACTGCCACTAGTATGGGATGTTCTCCGGGATGGAAATCAAGTTTCTCATAAAAAATGTTCTCATCTCGATTTTCAAAAGTAGCTTTTGGAACTCCGGGAGCAACTTCATCGGCCTTAGCCTCGCTGTCGTTTCCAGCATTGGTACTGTTGTCGTCGCTCACCGTCGGGGTGTTATCGAAAGGGACTTGCAGTTTTAAGGTGCCCGCTTTTTCATCCGCCATACCCACGCCAATAATAGTAAGCATCATCACCAACAGCACAACTCCGCGGGCACGGCCATGCGAGGCGGTAGCGAGGATAATGCAGGTAATACCCAACACGCCCGGCACCAGAATATCGAACATCATTTGCCAGTCAGGCAGTTTCCAGAAATTCATCCATACAAGATTCCATTCGATGCCGCCGAAGACTGGCAGCAAGCAAGCGGTTATGAGCGCCCAGCCAATGGAGTTTACCGCCCCGGCGCGATCGGAGGTTTCGTCTTCGTACGTGTAAGTCGGTGGAATCTCCAGCGGCTTGTGCTTAATGGCTTCGGCCACAGCCGCGGCGGCTTCCTCTTCGCTCAGCTTCGGTTCATCCATGTTTTGGCCGCAAGCGAGGCAGATCACTTGATCCGCATCCATCGCCGCGCCGCACTTGGTGCAAGCCACGCCCGAAACGGGCATCGCAGCCGCGCCGCCAGCCACCGCGGTGACAGGCACCCAATCCGCAGCGCCCTCGTACCACGCCAAGTCGGTGGGCAACAGCTGGCCGGAAGCGAGATACTCCTGCACCTGCTCGGGGCTGTACGGGCCGAATTGCTGGCCGTCTCTGGAAATGTGAATCATCATGATCCGGCTGAGTTAGCCGTGCTTTTCCGTGCTGAAGAAAACACGAAAAACGGCGCGCATTCAAGGCCGGAGTCCCGACGGCCACCAACGCATCACGCGATGTCGGCCGATGTCGGGCAGTTCAAAAAAATCACCCAACGGCTCAAAGTCCAGCCGCTCGTAAACCGGGATCGCCTTCACCCGTACATCCGCCCACAAACCCAGCTGCCGCGTAGCCGCGCACAATTGCGTGGCCTGCACTAATCGCGCACCAATACCGCGTCCGCGCACGGCATCGTCCACGCCCAGCCAGCGCACGCGCAACGCGCAATCGTGATTGGGCTCATCAAGCACCGCAACGCAGCCGACCGGTGTGCCCGCCTGCAAGGCCGCGCCGAAAACGGTGGTGGGATTATCCGCCATCTCGGCATCCGTTTCCGGGCCGGCGGGTTTGAAGGGATACAATGTGCGCCGCCGCACGTCGGCGATAACTCCCGGCGGTACGTCCCAATCAAATGTGATCGCCTCCGCCATTGCCGCGCCTTAGCTCTCGATGACGTTGATTTCCACCGGCTCCACTTTAATGTCTTTGCGTTCGAGCCAGCGGGTGGCCTTTTTCAATTCATCACGCGGACCTTCGAGTTCGAGGCAGACAATGCCAATCTCATCGCGCACCTCCGCCTGCCGCAAATTTACGAGCAATCCAAAGCGCGTCACCAATTCACAAATCACCGGCGAGGTAATATGCTTGGGCGGATACATCAACCACAACCGCAAGCGGCTCGGTGCTGGCTTCTTTTTCACGGCCTTTTTCTGGGCCACCTTTTTTTTCTTTGCGGGCATAAGCTCAACCTCCGGCGATGGCGGGGATGATGCTGACTTCGTCGCCATCTTTGAGGGGGGTGTCCTTTTCCTGCAGGAAGCGAATATCCTCTTCGTTGACGTACACGTTCACGAAGCGGCGCACTTGGCCTTCGTCATCGAGCAGGCGTTCCTGAATACCGGGGTAGCGGGCCTCCAAATCGGTGATGGCAGCGCCAACAGTTTCGGCGCGGGTCTCCACGGTTTCCTCGTCGTGGGTGAGCTTGCGCAGCGGGGTGGGAATGCGAATTTGAACTGGCATAAATTATTTTGCGGTTAATGTTTTGTCACGGTCCAGCAGCGCATCAAACTCGCGCAGGCTGGGGTTGATTTCGCGGGCACTGCCCGCGTGGTTTTCCACGGCATCCAGCGTCTTCAGCCCGTTGCCGGTGATGCACAGCACGGCAGAATCATCGGCGGGGATGGCGCCGCTGGCAATGAGTTTCTTGGCGACGCCCACGGTCACGCCGCCAGCGGTTTCGGCAAAGATGCCTTCGGTCTCGGCTAACAGCTTGATGCCCTCCCGGATTTCGTCATCGGTCACATCATCCGATGCGCCACCGGTTTCCTTAAAAACTTTGAGCGCATAAAAGCCATCCGCCGGCGTGCCGATCGCCAAACTCTTCGCGATAGTATCGGGCTTCACCGGCTTGAAAAAATCCTGCCCCGCGCGATGCGCCGTGCTGATAGGCGAGCACCCCGTGGCTTGCGCACCGTGCACACTGTAGTCGGTTTTTTTTACCAATCCCACTTTGATAAATTCCTGATAGCTCTTGTGAATTTTCGTGAGCAACGAGCCCGACGCCATCGGCACCACGGTATGACGCGGAATTTTCCAGCCGAGTTGCTCCAAAATTTCAAACCCTTGGCTCTTTGAACCCTCCGCGTAATACGGCCGCATATTCACATTCACAAACGCCCAATTATATTTGCCGGCAATCTCCGCGCACAACCGGTTCACTTGGTCGTAGTGCCCCTTGATGGAAATCACATTCGCACCATAAATGAGCGAGTTGACGACCTTCCCTTTCTCCAAATCGTGCGGGATAAACACAAACGCTTTCATCCCCGAAGCCGCCGCATTCGCCGCCACGCTGTTGGCCAGATTGCCTGTTGAAGCGCAGGCCACCGTCTCGTAGCCCAACTCCCGCGCGCGGCTCAACGCCACGCTCACCACGCGGTCCTTGAAGGACAACGTGGGATAATTCACCGCGTCATTTTTAATCCAAAGCTCGCGAACACCCAACCGCTTTGCGAGGCGATCGGCCTTGATCAACGGCGTGAAGCCCACTTCAACACCCACCGTCGGTTCCTGCGCCACCGGCAACAGCTCGCGATAGCGCCACATACTTTTCGGGCGTTTCGCAATCGCCGCGCGTGTGAGCTTGGTCATGATTTTGGCATAATCGTACGCCACTTCCAACGGCCCAAAATCAAACTCGCACACATGCCGCGCCTCTAGCGGATATTGCCGCCCGCACTCGCGACATTGCAGCGCCTTCATAAATCCCTGTTGTTTTATTTTCGGCATAAAAAATCCCGCTCATTTTTTGAGCGGGCAAACAATCACGCGCCAACTCATTTTCCCGACTCGCGTCGGCTGGATTTGGCACCTGCCACCGAAGCCGTCGCTCCGATCGGTTGCCGTGACATCAACGGGCCAGTCCCTCCGCCACTCGCAATGAGCGCCCCCGCAAACTTGAAAGGGCGAGGGGCAGAATAAAGAATGGAGAGGGGGAGGTCAATTCGAATCTTCGCCAAACCCCTGCTGGCGCAACGCCTCGTACAGCACCAACGCCACGCAGTTTGACAAATTCAGCGACCGCGCCTGCGGATTCAGCAAGGGAATTTCGAGGCATCGCTCCGGGTTTTCCGCGAGCAATGCCTTCGGCAGCCCCGCCGATTCGCGGCCAAACACAAGGTGATCTTCCGGCCCGAACTCAACTGAGTCATAACGCCGCCCCCCGCCCTGCTCCACAAACCAAAACCGCACATCCGCCGACAAACTCTCTGCGAAGGCCGGCCAGTTTTCCCAGAACGTCCAATCCACTTGCTCCCAATAATCCATTCCCGCCCGCTTGAGCTGCGAATCATCCAACCGAAACCCCAACGGCCCGATCAAGTGCAACGCTGAATGCGTGGCCGCGCACAACCGCGCCACGTTGCCGGTGTTGGGCGGAATTTCTGGTTCGAGAAGGACGATTTTCATTTTTAAGGAGTTAGGAGTCAGAATTTGAACATCGACCGCCTTGATTTCATTCTGAATTTTGTTTTCTGACTTCTACCTCCTTAATAAAAAACCCTCCACAACGTCAACCCACAAGCCGGCGCGTTCATCCCCGCCACTTGCCGGTCACGTTTGCGGAAAATTTCACGAATGTCTTTTTGCGTCAGCTTCCGCTGGCCCACTAGCACCAGCGTGCCCACGATGCCTCGGCACATTTTGTATAAAAATCCTTCGCCCTCGATCACCACCGTCAGTTCGCTGCCGCGTTGGCAAACCTTGCAACCGGTCACGCGGCGCACTGTGCTTTTCATTTTGTATTCGTGCGCGGAGGCGAATGATTGAAAATCTTTTTTGCCCACGAACAACTTTGCCGCCTTTTGCATTCGCTCAAAATCCAGCGGCACCGCCACTTGCGACGCGCGATTTCGCAACAGTGGATTCATCGCCGGATGATTCCAAATCACATAACGGTACTGTTTCTTCTTCGCATCAAACCGCGCGTGAAAATCCGCCTTCACTTTTCGCACCTCATTCAATCGAACATCCTCCGGCAAAAACGCATTCACCGCCAGCAACAATTGGCGCTCGTCCATTTTTAATTCCGCCCGCGGGATGTCCACGTGCGCCGCCATCCCCATCGCGTGCACGCCCGTGTCCGTGCGGCTGGAACTATGCACACGCATCACACCGGGGAAAAGTTTCCGCAACGACTCCTCCACGCGCTGCTGCACCGACACCGCATTTTTCTGCAACTGCCAACCGGCATACCCCGTGCCGTCGTAAGCAATCGTGAGCTTGAACCGAATGACATCGCCGGCGCTTTCCATTTTCACATTTTTCACATCGAGAGACTATCGAGATACCCTTGCAACATCACCGCCGCCGCCGAGGCATCCACCTTGGCCTTGGCGTCCTTCGCGTTGATGCCCGCCTCGCGCAACGCCCGTTCCGCCGCCACGCTGGTAAGCCGCTCGTCCCACGTGCGCACCGGAATCGCCACCGATTTTCCCAGCAACGCCACAAATTCCTGCACCTTCTTTGCCTGCGAGCCGAAGCTGCCGTCCATATTGCGCGGCATCCCCACCACGATTTGTTCCACCTGCCGTTCCGCCAAAATTTCCTCCAGCCGTTTCAGGAAATCCTCAAACGGTTTCGCCAAAACCATCTCCAACGGATGCGCCATCATCCCCAACGCATCGCCCCCCGCAATGCCCATCCGCTTGTCCCCGTGATCAATTCCCAGTGCGTTCATCAGAGTATCCTCATCACTTTTGTGGCGGCCACAACGGTGGCGTCCACATCGGCCTCCGTGTGGGCGTTGGAAAGAAAACCGGCTTCAAAAGCGGAGGGTGCAAAGTAAATGCCTTCGGCGAGCATTCCGTGGAAATATTTTTTGAACCGCTCGCGGTCTGCGCGCATGGCGTCGGCGAGATTGTGCACGGGGTGATCGGTGAAAAATAAACAACCCATCGAGCCGATGCGTTGGGTTACCACTGGGACACCGGCAGATTTTGCAGCCGCGTTGATGCCCGCTTCCAATTGCGCACCGAGCGCCTCCAGCCGTTCGTACACTTCGCCCGATTGCAATTGCTCCAGCGCCGCGATGCCGGCCGCCATCGCGAGGGGGTTGCCGCTGAGGGTGCCGGCTTGGTACACGGGGCCGTCGGGCGCGAGTACGTCCATCAGGACCGCGCGCCCGCCGAAGGCGCCCACGGGCAAGCCGCCGCCGATGATTTTGCCGAAGCAACTCAAGTCCGGCGTAATGCTAAAGCGCCCTTGGGCGCCGTCGAGCCCCACCCGGAAGCCGGTCATCACTTCATCAAAAATCAAGAGGCTGTCATTGGCCGCAGTGATGTCGCGCAGAAATTCCAAGAAACCTTTGCGCGGCAAATACACGCCCGCGTTGCCCGGAACCGGTTCGAGAATAATGCCCGCCACTTGCCCGTCATTGGCCGCAAACGCCTCGCGCACCGCCGCCTCGTCATTGAACGGCACTACGATCGTGTGCGCGGTGAACTCCGGCGGCACACCCGCGCTGTCCGGATGCCCACACGTCAGAGCGCCCGAGCCGGCCTTCACCAAAAGCGAATCCGCGTGCCCGTGATAGCACCCATCGAATTTAATAATCTTCGGCCGCCCCGTAAACCCGCGCGCCACGCGGATCGCGCTCATGCACGCTTCGGTGCCGGAATTGACCATCCGCACTTTCTCCACACTCGGCACGCAGGCCTTCACCAACCGCGCCATCCGCACTTCCGCCTCGGTGGGGATACCGAAGCTCGTGCCCTTGTCCGCCGCCTGTTTTATCGCTTCAATGATGGCCGGATTTGCGTGCCCCAGAATCGCCGGGCCCCACGTGCCCACGTAGTCGATGTACTCGTTGCCATCCACATCCCACATGTGCGCCCCCGCCGCGCGCTCCGCAAAAAATGGTTGCCCGCCCACGCCGCGAAACGCACGCACGGGCGAGTTCACGCCACCGGGAATGTGGTTCAGCGATTCGGCAAACAGGGCCTCGGATTTGGCGCGTGAATTCATTGGGCGGCGCAGCATAGGGGAAAACATCCATCGACTCAATCAATCGACCGCATTGTTTTATCAATTAGGGAGAACCGTGAAAAACAAGCATAATGGTGGAAACGAAAAAGATCATGACCGACTCAACCGACAAGAAATCCCCATGGCGACTACGCAGCGTGCGACTGGTGGCCATCATTCTTGGCCTTGTGTTGTGGCATCTCACGCAATCTATGATCGGCCAGCGTGCCGTGAAGGACACCGGCGCAACCACTGCCATCGTCGACCAAGCGCACGTACTCACCGCTGACTGGAATGCGTACCTCAACCAAAATAAAAAAGCCGCCAACACCCTATTGATCGTCAGCACAGCCCTGATCGATCTCATCGGCATTTGGTTGCTGGCCAACGCCATCTTTGGTAAATCCATTAGGCCCTTTCTCGCGTTGCTCATTCTGTTCGCCGCGCGACAAGTGTGCCAATACTTTTGCGCGCTACCGTTGCCGGACGGAATTATTTGGAGCGACCCAGGCATGCCTTCGCTGCTGATCACCTACGGCGTGGCCAATGACTTTTTCTTTTCCGGCCATACCGGCATCGCTGTGTTCGGAGCCATTGAATTGGCCCGCCGCTTTGGCCGCACCGGCGCGGTGATCGGCGTGGCCATCGCGATTTTTGAAATCGTCACCGTGCTCACCTTGCGTGCGCATTACACGATGGATATTGTCGCCGGCGCGGCTATGGCCGGCCTTGCCGCACTGGCCGCCGTGCGCATGGCAGGATGGTGTGATGGGAAATTGGAACGAGTGGCAGGAGTCGACCCAACCGCTAACCCCGATACCGCTGCGCAACCGGAATCCGCCGACCCACGCCAAACGCCTTGCTCGTGACTTTCAGCCCGGGCGCGGCTTGGCGGCGTTTGTATTCGTTGAGATCGATGAGGCGGGCGATGCGGCGGACAGTGTCGGCATCAAAATCGGCCGCAATGATTTCTTCCGCTGATTGGCCTTCCACCACGTAACGCTCGAGGATGGCATCGAGCACGTCATAAGGCGGCAGCGAGTCTTCGTCCTTTTGGTCAGGCCGCAGCTCGGCGCTCGGTGGCTTTTCGATTGTGGATTCCGGAATCACTTCGCCATCGCGATTCATCCAGCGCGCGAGACGATATACCATCGTCTTGGGCACATCACTGATCACCGCCAGCCCGCCGCACATATCGCCGTACAACGTGCAGTAGCCCACGGCGAGTTCACTTTTATTGCCGGTGGTCAAAACCAGCGAGCCGAATTTATTGCTCATCGCCATCAGCAATAATCCCCGCAAGCGGGCTTGCATATTTTCTTCCGTCACATCTTCCGCCAAATCACCGAACACCGGTGCGAGGCTTTGTTTGGCGGTTTCAAAACCGGTTTCAATTGGGATCACGTCATATTGAATGCCAAGATTTTCGGCCAGCGCACGCGCGTCGTCGAGACTGCCGGCGGAGGAATATTGCGAAGGCAATGCCACGCCGCGCACGTTTTCCTTCCCAAGCGCCGCCACGGCGAGCACCGCGGTGACGGCGGAATCGATGCCGCCGCTAAGGCCAATGACCGCGCTGCGGAAACCGCATTTCCCAAGATAATCGCGCACGCCCAAAACCAGCGCGGCGTGCAGCAGTGCTGGGTCGTCGGACGCATCGGATGCTGCGCATTCAATGGGCGCAGCTTCCGTATCGACCATCACCAAATCTTCCGCAAAAGATTTTCCCAGCGCGATGGGTTGGCCTTGGGCATTGAACGCGAGACTGCCGCCGCCAAAAATCAATTCGTCATTGCCGCCCACGGAATTGCAGTAGAGCAAAGGCCGTGCGATTTTTGCGGCGAGACTGGCAAGCATATCCGCGCGCATCCGGTGTTTGCCTAAATGCCACGGCGAGGCGGACACATTCAAAATCAACTCCGCGCCCTGCTCCACCAACGCCTCCACCGGATTGGTGCGGTACCGCCGGTCGCACCAAAAACCTTCATCATTCCAAACATCCTCGCACACCGTGAGGCCGATCCGATGGCCGTTAAAATCCACCGGCGTATTTCCCGTGGCCGGCTCGAAGTAACGCGCCTCATCGAAAACATCATAAGTGGGCAGCAAACTTTTCGTGCGCGTGGCCACCACCTGGGCCCGATGCAAAAGCGAAACCGCGTTGGTCGCCGGCCGCCCCGGTTGATCGGCATTCAAGCCAACGTGCCCCACCACCAACGCCGTGTCGCCAATGCCCGCGGCCAGTTCTTCCAACGCGGCAAGGTTTCTTTCAATAAAGCCACTCTTCAGCAACAAATCGCGTGGCGGATAACCGGTAATGGCCAGCTCCGGCGCGAGCACAATCTCCGCGCCCGCAGCCGCGCCACGCTCACACGCCTCCCGCAGCCGCGCCGCGTTCCCGGCGAAATCACCTACAGTGCTATTAATTTGCGCGAGTGCAATTTTCATCAGCTTCAACTAATTCAGGGGAAATACATCTGCGACAGCGTGCCTTTCGGCGTCATAATCGTCACGCCAGGGCCGAGGCTGTTTTTCTTGAACCACCCGCGTGGGGCTTCGAGCACATATTGGATTTGAAAACTTTTCGACATCACGCTGTTGGTATTATGCGGCTCGAGTTTTACAATTTCGTTGATGCGCCCTTGCGGATCGACGTACGCGGCGCTCATCGGCACGATACAATTTTTCATCCAAAACCCTTGTTGCTTG
>JAPKDK010000201.1 GCA_028872645.1 Verrucomicrobiota bacterium | reverse complement strand
TTTTACGAAAATGAAAATTGTACTCGCATATTCCGGAGGGCTTGACACCTCGGTGCTGCTCACGTGGCTCAAGGAAAAATACAACGCCGAGATCATCGCCTTCTGCGCTGATGTCGGCCAGGAAGAAGAACTGCGCGGCCTCACCCGGAAGGCCAAACGCACGGGCGCGTCGAAAATGTACATCGACAATCTGCAGGAAGAATTTGCCCGCGATTTCATTTATCCCATCATGCAGGCCGGCGCGATTTATGAGGATCAGTATTTCCTCGGCACCAGCATCGCGCGTCCACTCATCGCCAAGCGAATGGTGGAAATTGCCCGCAAAGAAAAAGCCCACGCTATCGCCCACGGAGCCACTGGCAAAGGGAATGATCAAGTCCGCTTCGAGCTGACGGCGGCCGCACTGGCGCCAGATCTTGATATCATTGCCCCGTGGCGGATGGCCGAGTTCCGCGCGGAATTCCCCGGCCGCAAGGAGATGATCGATTACTGCCGCAAACATAAAATCAATGTCGAAGCCAGCGCCAAGAAACCTTACTCGATGGATCGCAATCTCCTGCACATTTCTTATGAAGCGGGAATTTTGGAGGACATCGAATTCGACGCATTCGCGCCAAAAAATAAAGGCATGTTCAAGCTATCCGTGTCGCCCGAGGAGGCGCCGAACAAACCCGAGCACGTGACGCTCGATTTTGAAAAAGGCAACTGTATCGCTGTGAATGGTAAAGCACTCTCGCCGCTCGGTGTGATGCGCAAGCTTAATCAACTCGGCGGCAAACACGGCATCGGCCGCGTGGACATCGTGGAGAATCGTTTCGTGGGAATGAAAAGCCGCGGCGTGTACGAGACGCCCGGCGGCGCGATTTTGCATTTCGCCCATCGCCAAATCGAGACCATCACTCTCGATCGCGAAGTAATGCACATCCGCGATTCCCTCATCCCGAAATACAGTGAGCTGGTGTACAACGGTTTTTGGTACGCGCCCGAGCGCGAGATGTTGCAGGCGCTCGTCACCGAAAGCCAACGCAATGTCACCGGCACGGTTAAAGTGAAACTCTACAAGGGGAACCTAATGACCGCCGGCCGCCAATCGCCCGTGAGCCTCTACAACCCCGACATCGCCACAATGGAAGCCGACCCCACCGAAGCGTACAATCAGGATGATGCAACAGGTTTTATTAACCTGAATGCGCTGCGATTAAGAGTGCGCGCTAAAGTGCAGAGGAAGCGCCGGCGAAAATAATTATCGCTCGGCGGGCAGTTTCACCTGCGCGCTTACATTCGTGATTCCGGCCACGCGGGCGGTGTCGCGGGTGGTGACTACGGCGCCGAAAGGAGCGGCTTTGTCGGACTGAATAATGAGGGTAACGTCCGGTTTTTCAGCGGCACGCGCGCGGAAGATGCGTTCCATTTCAAAGGTGGTTACCACTTTACCGTCAATTTCCCAGTGAGGAGGCAGGGCTTTGATTTGAATGATGAGCGGGCCATCGCCGACGGCGGTGAGATCTTGCGTGCGTGAATCGGGCAGGGCGAGGTCGATGGTGGGTAGTCGGTCTTTGAAGGTGGTGCTGACCACTAAAAAAATTAAAACCACCATCAATACATCGATCAGCGAAATGATAATGACCGGTGGCGCGGATCGGCGTTGGCGCGGGCGAAATTGCATTAGCGCTCTGTGCGTTGATATTGCGAGCGCAGGAATTCGTCGCAGAGCGATTCCATTTCGATGGCCAGCGTTTCGATGCAGCGATTGAAATAACTCCACGCCACCAAAGAGGGGATGGCCACCACGAGGCCGAGCAGCGTGGCGTTGAGGGCGATGCTGATGCCCTGGGCGAAGATGGGTGTTTGTTGCGCGGTGCCTTCGATGCCCATTCCGTGAAAGAGCGTGATGAGTCCAAAAAGTGTGCCGACCAATCCGAGCAACGGCCCGATGCCAGTGATGATTTCCAAAACCACCACACCGCGTTCCAGCTTGGCGACTTCGGCCCGCGCGCGGGTTTGGAGCAGCTCGGCATTTTCTTCGCGCGGTAAATCAAGATGCTCGATGCTCGCGATGAGCAGTCGCCCGTGGGGCGAGGGGCGTTCGTTGCACGCGGCGCGTAGGGCGAGCAGTTCTTCGGGCGTGCGACAATGGGTGGCGGTTTTGGCCAGTGATCGGGGGATGACAGTTTCGTGTCGCAACGCCATCCCACGTTCTGCAATGAGGCCGAGGCTGACGACCGAAAGAAAAATCAAAATGCCGATGATGCCCGTTTCCATTTTGGATTTGGGCGGCTCGGTTTGTTCGGTGGATGACTGTGGCGTTGCCGGTTCGCCGGCTAACGCGGGGAGGGCGCAGGTGAGGCACAGGAGGCAGAGCAGGGGGGCGAGGCGCGCGTGGAGTAGGTTCATCGAATGATGTAATTAAAAGTAATTCGGCAATTGCGGGAATCTGTTTTTAATTTTTGGCGCATCGTATCCGGCCATCGCTCGAAGAGTGCAGAGCCATTGATGGATTCGCGGCAGCAGTATTCCTGAATGCCGCTGGCGCCGGCGTTGGTGATGGAGTTTTCGCGTACTTTCATTCCGGTGATTCGGCCGTCGGCATGCAACACGAAATCAACCATCACCGTGCCGGGGTAGCGGAACTTGCGCGTTTCGAGCAATTGAAACCACTTGGCCTTGATGGTGGCAATGAAGCGGGCGTCGTATTTGCCAAAGCCGGTGAGGCGTACATCGAGTGCGTGCGGTCCCCTGAGTTGCACGCCGCCTTCGAAGGGCATTGGGCGTCCGGCGATCGTGCCCTTTCCGGCCTGCGCCTGTGCCTCCGCTAAATTGGGCGGGCGGCGTTCATTAGCTTTGGGAGTGGGGACGGGAACGGTGCTGGAAAAATTTGGTGGATTAAAAGGCTGCAACGGAGCGAGTGCGCCCGATTCGCCGGCTTGCACAGTGGCGGGCAGCGTGGGTCGGCGGGGCGCTGGCTTTTTGGGAATTACAACGGGGGCCACCACTGGGCGTACGGATTGGGGTTTGGCGGGAGTGGGCTTGGTGGCCAACAGTTGCGAGGCGGCGCTGGCGTCATCGGCGTGGGCGCGACGTTCGATTTTTTGTTCGCCCTCGATTTTTGGGGTGTCCGTTTTGCCGATCTCAGGATTGGCGGCGAGGCTGTTGGCGTTGGAATAGTTTTCCGTTTGTTTAGGGGCTTCCTCGGTGGCGACATTGGGATCCACGGGCACGAAGATTTGAGGATTGGCTTTGGCTTCGGGTTCCGGCTCGGCAAGCAGTCGCACGGTCACGAGGCGTTCCTTGGGTTTTGTGTTTTGGGAAATTGCAGGAGTCTCAAGCCACTTGCCCCAAATGATGCCCGCCGCCACTGCGAGGTGGATTGTCAATGTCACCACGGCGGCCAGCGTGGTGTGGCTGGCCTCAGCTTGTGGCATCGGATGATGGGGGTGGTTTGACATCCTCGGGGGTCAATGTCGCCCAAACACGGGCGCGTGGCAATGATGACTTAATGTTGTACGGTGAGTTTCTGGTCGTGCACGGGCACGGTGACGCGGGCTTTGGGCTTGAGTTTGCCGAGGGTTTCGCCAAAGGCGAGGGCGCTTTCCTCCTCGCCGTGCACCACATAAATATCGCTGATATCGCCGGTGCAAGCTTCCACGTGGGCGATCAATTCATCGCGGTCGGCGTGGCCGGAGAAGGCGTCGTGCCGCGCTACTTGCGCTTTGACATCGTATTTTTCGCCGAAAATATTCACCGGCGAATCGCCATTGGCAATGCGCGCGCCGAGTGTGTGCTGCGCGCAATAGCCGACAAAGAGCACGAGGTTGTTTGGGTTCTCGATGTTATTTTTTAAATGATGCCGAATGCGGCCGCCTTCGCACATTCCTGATGAGCTGATGATGATGGCCGGGCCTTTGAGTTTGTTGAGCTGAATGGAGCGCGAAACCTGTCGGATGTATTGGAGGTTTTCCATGCCAAACGGATTCTCCTTTTCGCGCAGGAATTGGTAAATGGATTCGTTAAAGCATTCTGGGTGCAGCCGGAAAACTTCCGTGGCATTCACGCTGAGTGGGCTGTCGACAAAGATGGGGATGTCCGGCAAATCACCGCTCTCGGCGAGTTGGTGCAGCGTGTAGACCACCAACTGCGTGCGGCCCACAGAAAAGGCGGGGATGATAATTTTGCCGCCGCGATGGGCGGTCTCGCGAATGGCTTTGGCGATTTCGACTACGGACAAATCGCGGTCGCCGTGGAGGCGATTGCCGTAGGTGCTTTCGATGTGAAGCACGTCCACATTTTCAACCGGCACGGGATCACGCAAAATGGCGTGCCCGCCGCGACCCACGTCGCCGGTGAAGAGATAGCGGTATTCTTTGCCGTTCTCGCGGATATCGAGCACCACCTGTGCGGAGCCAAGAATGTGGCCGGCATCGTGAAAGGATAGCGTCACGCCATCGGCGATGAGCATCGGGCGGTCGTAGTTGAGGGAGACAAATTGGCCTCCGGCGCGTTCGGCATCTTCTACGCTATAAAGTGCCTCGACAGGCGGCAGGTTTTTCTTGGCGCGTTTACGCGAGATGTAGTCAGCATCGTGCTGCTGAATGCGCGCGGAATCAGCGAGCATAATGGACGCCAAATCGCGCGCAGCGTGGGTGCTGAAAATGTTGCCGCGATAGCCCTGCCGTACGAGGTTGGGGAAATTCCCGCAGTGATCGATGTGCGAATGGCTCAGCACGGCCACGTCAATGCTGGCGGGGTCGAAAGAGAAATTGCGATTGCGATCGTTGGACTCATCGCGCCGGCCCTGATAGAGGCCGCATTCGAGCAAGATTTTCTGCCCGTTCACGTTGAGCACAAACATGGATCCGGTGGTCGTTCGGGTTGCCCCGCAGAACTGCACTTCCATTCGCCCACGTTACAAAAAAGCAGGGCATGAGTCGAGAATGGAATGGACAAGCCGCGGCCCAAGGGCTTGAGTGGGCCCGTGGACGGCAATGATTTCGAAAGCTTGGATGGGTTGAAGGTTTCGGTGGATGAATTGGTGTATCAACCCCAAGTGCTCACCGCGCCGGATCGACCGCATTGTTTTGCCTATTTTATAACCATCGCCAACGAGACCGACCACACCATCACGCTCAAGGGCCGCAAATGGGTGGTGGAAGAAGCGAGCGGCGAAGTGACGGCGGTGGAGGGCGACGGGCTCGTGGGCGAAATGCCCACGCTCGAGCCGGGGAGTTCATTTAGTTACAACAGTTTTCACGTCATTCATGCCCGCCGAGCCATTGCGCGTGGGAGCTACATTGGACTTGATGAAACCGGACGACGCGTGTTGGCGTCGATTCCGGCCTTTGAAATGGTGGTGCCGGATCTTCCGGAAGTGGGCTACGCTTGATTAGCGTTGCCGGAAAATGATACGCGCCTTGCTCAGATCATAAGGCGACATCTCCACCGTCACCTTGTCTCCGACGCTGATGCGGATCCAATGCTTGCGCATTTTGCCGGAAATATGCGCGAGGACTTCGTGGCCATT
>JAPKDK010000200.1 GCA_028872645.1 Verrucomicrobiota bacterium | reverse complement strand
GCGACGGTGAATGCCTATTACGACGCCGCGATGGCCGACATGAAAAAACGCTTCACCGATATGGAACCCGTGCTCGCCGGCCACACTTTCCGAGACACCGATTCATTTTGGAAACTCTGCGCCGAACACCTCGCCGGCGCTCCATTCGTGCTCGCTGCGCTGGACTGCGCCGCGCACGATTTGTGGGGACGCTTGGAAAACGCGCCGGTGCATCGGCTGTGGGGGCTCGACCCGAATGATGCGGTGGATTCGTCCTTCACCATCGGCATCGCCGAGGTGGACGTGATGATTGCCAAGCTTGCGGAAATGCCCGGCTGGCCGATTTACAAAATCAAGCTCGGCACTTCGCGCGATTTAGAAATCATCACCGCCCTCCGCGAACACACCGAGGCCGTCTTCCGCGTGGACGCCAATTGCGCTTGGGATCCCAACGAAGCCGCCGCGCTGTCCGGTGAAATGGCGCGGCAAGGCGTGGAGTTCATCGAGCAACCGCTCGAACCCGAAGCGCGCGAGGCGCAAGCGCAGCTCTTCCGCGAATCCGCGCTCCCACTCATTGCCGATGAAAGCTGCGCAGCGGAAGAAGACGTGCCGCGTTGCGTCGACCATTTCCACAGCATCAACATCAAGCTCTGCAAATGCGGCGGCCTCACCCCCGCGCGCCGGATGATCACCGCCGCCCGCGACCACGGCCTCAAAGTGATGGTTGGCTGCATGACCGAAAGCTCCGTCGGCATCTCCGCCGCCGCCCAACTCATCCCCCTCCTCGACTACGCCGACCTAGACGGCGCCGTACTCCTCGCCCAAGACGCCGCCGAAGGCGTCCAAATCGAAAACGGTCAAGTGAAATTGCTCGACGAACCGGGCTTGGGCATTCGGAAACTTTCCCCATCGATATGAAATTTTTTCATCTCACCTTCCTGCTGTTCTTTTCCGCCTCTGCCGCCACGTTGCCGGAGGAGGTGAACACCGCGATGCGGGATGAGATGAAACAACAGGAACTCGTGGGGCTCGCCGTCGGGGTGATTAAAAACGGGCGCATTGAATATCTGAAAGGCTACGGCTGGGCGGACCGCGAGCAACAAACGCCGGTGACGCGGCAGACGCTATTTCGGTGGGCGTCCATTTCCAAAAGCCTCACGGGGGTGGCGGCGTTGCAACTTTGGGAAAATGGGAACCTGGATTTGAAGGCGGACGTGCGCCGGTATGTGCCGGAGTTTCCCGAGCACAACGCGACGATTCGCATTCGCCATCTGCTCAGCCATCAGGGTGGCATTGTGCATTACACGAATGGGCCGGTCATCGCCACGCCGCGCGAATATCCTCATGCCCATCCGTTTGAAAATGTGATTTGGTCGCTGGACGATTTTAAGGCCTCGCCGCTGGTGAATGCGCCGGGTGAAAAATATTCGTACACTACGCGCGGCTTTATGCTGCTGAGCGCGGCGGGGGAGCGCGCGGGGCGGCAAAAGTTTGCGCATCAAGTGCGCGATCGCATCGCCAAGCCGCTCGGAATGACCACGCTGCAGCCGGATTATCAGTGGGTACGCATCCCCAACCGCGCCGTGGGTTATCGCAAACAGGACGGCCAAGTGGTGGTGTCCACCGACACCGACGTGAGCTGGAAGCTCGGTGGTGGCGGCTTCATCTCAAACATCGACGACCTCGCGAAATTCGCCAACGGTTTGCTAAACCATCGCCTCGTGAAACCCGCCACGCGCGCTAAAATGTGGACCCAACAAAAAACCAACGACGGCCAACTCACCACGTACGGCCTCGGCTTTAGTTTCAAAAAATATCACGAGGGCGAAGTGCACAAGTGGAAAGCCGATGGCAAAGGCGTGCTCCTCGTCGGCCACAGCGGCGCGCAGGAAAAAACCCGCACGCATATGGCCCTCTGGCCCGCACAAAAAATGGCTGTGGTGGTGATGACCAATTCCGAACACGCCAACCTCGGCAAAGTCACGGGCCGGTTGTTGTCACTGATGTGGCCACCGGAACCTTCGCGTTGAGAATTCCTTTTTCGGGTAGGATTTACACCAAAATATCTTTGATCACCTCACCGTGCACGTCGGTCAGGCGCATGTCGCGACTGCTGAAGCGGAGGGTGAGTTTTTTGTGATTCATGCCGAGTAGGTGCAGCATGGTGGCGTGGAGGTCGTGGATTTCGAGTTTCTTGTCGATGGCTTTGTAGCCGTAATCGTCAGTGGAACCGTAAGTCATGCCGCCTTTTACACCGCCGCCGGCCATCCATAGGCTGAAGCCGTAAGGATTGTGGTCGCGGCCGTTGTTGCCTTGGGCGAAGGGGGTGCGGCCGAACTCGCCCATCCACACGACGAGCGTGCTGTCGAGCAATCCGCGTGACTCGAGATCCTGCAGCAGCGCGCCGATACCTTGGTCGACGGATTTGGCATTCTTCGTGTGGCCGTCAACAAGGCCGCCGTGTTGATCCCAGCGATCGCCGTTGCCGCCGGGGCAGGTGAGCTCGATGAAGCGCACGCCGCGCTCCACGAGCCGCCGCGCGATGAGGCAGTTGCGGCCAAAGGTGGCGGTGTTTTTGAAACTGGCATCAAGGCCGTAAAGTTTTTGGGTGGCGTCAGTTTCGCCTTTGAGGTCTGTCAACTCCGGCACGGCGCTTTGCATGCGAAAGGCCAGCTCGTGATTGGCGATGGCCGATTCAATTTGGTCCAGCCGGCCGAGCCGTTCCACCACGCCGGCGTCGAGTGTGCGCAGCAGGTTCAGTTTATTTTGCTGCAACTCGGGCGTGCGCTCGGTGCGGGCGATGTTGGCCAGTGGCTTGGTGCCGTATTTGAAAATGCTGGCCTGATACGCGGCGGGCAGGAAGCCATTGGAAAAACAGCCGAGGCCGCCGGGCGGAATGAGACCACCATTGAGCACGATGAAGCCGGGAAGATTTTGGTTCGCCGTGCCAAGGCCGTAATTAAACCACGACCCCATGCTCGGCCGGCCGACTTGGCCGAAGCCGGTGTGTAGAAAATAATTGGCGGTTGTGTGCTCGGAAAAGTTCGAGGTCATCGAGCGGACGACGCACAACTTGTCCGCGTGCTTGGCCACGTACGGGAAAAGATCGCTGATGGGAATGCCGGCTTGGCCGTAATTTTTAAACTTCCACGGGCTCCCGAGGGTCTTGCCGCGGCTGTTGAACTGCGTGGCCTCCATCTTCAGGCCGAAAGGTTTCCCGTTCTCTTTGGTTAAGCGCGGTTTAGGATCAAAGGTATCCATGCTTGCCGGTCCGCCGTCCATGTAGAGGAAAATGATGCTCTTGGCCTTGGGCGCGAAGTGCGGCGGCTTGGGCGCGAGCGGATTGGTCGGCTTCGCCCCTGCCTCATTCGCCAATAGCGACGCCAGCGCCACGCCGCCGAAGCCATTCGCGCAACGCGCCAACATCGCGCGCCGCGTCAGCGGTGAATTTGTAAACTGCCCGCAATGATGCATGGGTGAATTGTAGTCCAGCGGCCGAGGGTTGCCAGCCATAAAAAAGGCGCAGGGAAACCCCTGCGCTGTGGGTGACTAAAAATCTATTTCTTCTGGATAATCGGCTTCTTGTTTTTGTCCACCTGCGTTTTGATGTCCACCTTTGCGGTGTTCAACAGCGTGGCGGTCTTGTCGCCGAGGTGGCGGGCGATGAGGCCGCTCGGGTCGCAGCCCTTGCTGATGGCGATGACCTTGCCGCCCTTGCCAATGAGGAAATTGCTCGGCATCGTCTTCGTGCCGAAGGTTTTCCAACTGTTGCGCTTCGGGTCCAGCGCGTACTGCATCTTAAACTGCTTGCTCTTCGCGTATTTTGCAAATTTTTCATCCGGCTCAGCAAAGATGGCGACAAGCCGAATGCCATCCTTCTTGTAGGCCTCATGCAGCGCCTGAAAGTACGGCAGCTCGCGGTCGCAGCCGAGGCAACCGCAGGTGAGGCGTACCAGCACCGGCCCCTTGGCCGACAGCTTGGCCAGATCAATCTCCTTGCCGCTAGTGTTCTTGATCTTGAATGCGGGCGCGGTGTCGCCAACCTTCAGGGTCTTGGCCGATTCAGCCGTAGCAACGAAAGCAATCGCGATAGTGAGGGTGAGAGAAAGAATGATTTTTTTCATGGATGAATTTTCAAATTAGGTTGAGCAATCCTACACTTATAGACGCAGCAGGCAAGCGACTATTCATGGTGGGATTTGGGTATGGGACTGAAAACATAAAAGAACGATGTTGGAGTGGACGCGGATCGACTGGTCAGTGGCGGCGCACTGACAACTGGCCTACGGGGCTGTTTCTAACCGTATCGTTGATGGGCTTCCTTGGAATCGATCAACCGCGCGCGGATTAAGCCGTCATCGAGTTTTTCCCCGTTGGGATCGATGTAAATCCGGCTGGTCCTCTTGCCACTGTCCGAGTTCAGGCCGAACACGTGGATATTAAAAATGAACGCCGGTTCGTCCTCGGCCTTGAACCAGTGCACGTTGTCCTTCTCGTCGGAGATGCTCGAGCCGGTTCCGGGGCCGAACTTGGCGTCGATCGTGGGCTTGATGATCATGTGCTTTTCCTCGTCGGCCACGCGGTCGTAATGCCGCCCGTGGAAGTTGCCTTTTAAAACTAGGAACGCGGTCGCCATGTTGTTGTGGCCATGCGGCACGACCGAGCGGCCTTTCTTCAGCGCAAAAATCTGTTTGCCAAACACTAGCTTGTCCGGCACCCCTTCAATTTTTGGGAACTTGGGTCGGATGCTGCGCGCACCGTTGTCGACCAGTTTCGTGGTCTTCGCGATGCGGTCAAAGTCGATCAGCTTGAGCAGGTCCGGCAGGGCGATCTTATTCTTCAGTAGATCCTCGATCTGGGCCTGCCACTCGACCTGTTTGATCTTCCCTCCTTTGGTGTCCAAGCCGATTTGGTTGACCTCATTGAGCCACCGCTTGGCCGTGAGCTTCGCGTCGGCCGCCAGAAGATTGGCCGAGCAAAGATGATCGAGCAGCGAGATGGTCAGGAGCGATTGGATGGAGCGCTGGGCAAAATCGCGCCGCGATGAAACGGCGATGGGATTTGAGTTCTCAAGTTCGGTAATGGAAGTCTTCATATTGTTCGTGCAGTTCAGCTTCGGGATTGTCCACTGTCAATCCAGTTTGGTCAATGATTACGGCTGCGCGCCCGAGACGATCCACTGGCGGATTCGCTCGATGTCGGCCGCGCCCGGCAGCTTCCCCTCCGGCGGCATATGCCCGTCGTGAATCATTTCGAAAAGGATGCTTTCCTCCGGCTTCCCGGGCACGATGGCCGCCCCGCTTTCTCCGCCAGCCAGAATGGACTCGACCGTTCGCAAATCGAGCTTGGCCTCCTGGTGCTCAACCCCGTGGCACTCAAAGCAAAACTTCGACAGGACCCCCTTGATGTCCCGGGCAAAACCAAGGGAACTTTCGCCATCCGGAGATGCCTTCTTTCCACACCCCACACCCAGCACCAGGGCCAGCAAGGCTGCGAGGGTGGTGAAACAGTTCATCACGCGCCACTATTACCGTTACCACTGGGCG
>JAPKDK010000199.1 GCA_028872645.1 Verrucomicrobiota bacterium | reverse complement strand
ATATCATTTCCACGGTCGTTGCGTCCGCGATCATTATCACGATCTCGGGAATCCCTTTCGGAGCGTTGCAGGGTGCGAGGCTGAGATGAGCTTTTTGACTGAGGACTTCCCGATTTCGAAGAGCTGCTCTGGGCTGAAGAACGTGTGCTGTAAGAGCGCCCTAATTGAACTTGCACCGTTTTCGTATTACCTCCACTCGAAATGAGCAGGGTTGCCTTTTGATCAGGTTTGGTCTTGGAAAGGCGGCTGATGAGACTAGAATTGCTGGTCACGGCTGATCCGTTAATTTCCAGGATAATATCACCTCTTTTCAGCTTCCCTCGGGCTGCGGCTGTGTTGGCATACACCTGTTGAATACGGAGCCCCTTGGGTCTGGATGACGACTCCACCGAGACACCAAGATAACCACGGGATGAGCTTCTTGATTGGGGAATAATTACGGTGTCGATCACGTGGATCACACCGTTACTGGCCATTACATCAGTAGCAACGACGTTCGCATTATTCACGGTAACGCCACCTCTAGAAAGCTTTATCTCGAAGGACGAACCGTTGGCGGTCTTAACCCTGCCACTCTTTACGTCTTTGGCCAGCACCCTTCCAGGAAGCACATGGTAGGTGAGGATGGAGACCAGCTTCTTTTTGTTTTCGGGTTTCAAGAGGCTTTGCAGCGTGCCCTTGGGCAATTTTGCAAAAGCTGCATCGGTCGGAGCAAACACCGTGTAAGGCCCTTTGCCTTTCAGGGTATCCACCAACCCAGCGGCTTTGACGGCAGCTACCAAAGTCGTAAAAGATTTATTGCCGGCAGCAACGTCTACGATGTCACCGGTTCGCTTGCGGCTGTTGCCGCTACTCTTATTGCTCTTGTCGCCACCCCACAATTGTTTCCTTACCGCTATTAACTTCTTTTGGGCATCTTCCTTGGAAAGTTTTCCAGCTTTAACTGCTGCAGTAAGCTCTCTTTCGGTAGCTCGATATTTTTCTAGGCGCGGGTCTTGTCTTTTCTCTTCCTGTTTCTCGTTACCTCCACGCTTGGCTGCTCCCATTCGCTTACGAAGTTCTTCCAGCATCTTGGCAGCATCTTCGCGTTTAATTTTCCCACTTCTTACACCTTCCTCAATGCGTTTGCGCCTCACTTCGTAGCCCATTCTAGCTTGGTCTTGGCGATCATTGGACTGGCTCTCACGGTCACGACCATCATTGTTGCCGCCCCGTTCTCGCCGCTCATTATTCTCGCGACCGGCAACCTCCATTCTTTTCTTTGCTTCGGCCATCAGCTTGTCGGCCTGTTTGCGGGTCAATAGCCCCTCGTTAACCCCGTAATCCAGCCGGCGCTTAACCGCCTCTGGGTCAAGGGGGTTAGCTTGTCCACGGGATCCACCCCGTTCGCGCGAGGAAGGCTGGCGGCTTTCTGAACTGCGACTGTTATCGCGATCCTGTGAACTGCGGCCTTGTGCGGCCTTGGCGCGCGCTTCCTGATATTTTTTCATGCGCTCTGCCCATGCTTTTCGGGCGTCGTCACTTTGGGAGGAGTTGCCACGGGTGCTTTGCGAACTACGTCCTCGCGAATCCCGGCTTTGGGCGGCTTTGGCGCGCTCGGATTGATATTTCTGCATACGTTCGGCCCACGCTTTTCGGGCGTCTTCGCGGCTGGACGAGCGGTCTCGGTCTTGTGCGTTACTGGAAATGACGCCCATTCCGGCGGCAAGCATGATAAAGCTAAGTTTGCTCAATTTCATAATTTGACTGTTTTTCTTTAGTTTTACGGAAAAATGAAGCGATTCCCACCTCGGTTAAAAATAAAGACGCATTTGTTGGGGGGTGCGTTACGCACTAATTTGTGGGCGGTTGGAATTGACACGTCGGCTGGCTTTGCTATTGTCCCCGTCCCCGAGGGCCAAAATCCAGCGGGGCAAACTAACGGTTTGGGGGTGAATTTAGGTTAATGACAGAAATTAAACTGAAAAAAGGCGAACCCGTCGAGCGCGCGCTGCGGCGTATGAAGAAAAAGCTCGATCGCGAGGGCACCATCAAGGACATCCGAAATCGGCGTGCCTTCGAGAAGCCTAGCGCAAAGAAGCGCCGTAAAATGAAAGTGGCGAAGTTTTCCGCTATGCTCGCTGCGCGTTACGCGGATTATTAGGCCTTGATTATCACGGACCTTTGATTTGAACAAGTGCGCCTGCGGGCGCATTTTTTTTTGCCACAATGAATTCACGCGACATCGCCATCAGCATCCTGCGCACGTTGCACGCCGCCGGTCACGAGGCGTGGCTGGTGGGCGGCTGTGTGCGCGATGAATTGCGCGGCGCCGTGCCAAAGGATTTCGACATCGCCACTGATGCGCGGCCCGAACAAGTCGAGGCAATCTTTCCCAAAACCATCGGCGTGGGTAAAAGTTTTGGCGTGATGCTCGTGCTCGAAGGCGGGGAGCAATTCGAGGTCGCCACCTTCCGCGCCGAGAGCGGTTACACCGATGGACGCCGGCCGGACAGCGTTACTTTTGGTGATGCCGAGGCCGATGCGCTCCGGCGTGATTTCACCATCAACGGCCTCTTCCTAAATCCCGTTACCAACGAACTGCGCGATTGGGTGGGCGGCGAGGCGGATTTGAAAGCCGGCGTGCTGCGCACCATTGGCGATCCCGCCGAACGTTTTGGCGAAGATCATCTGCGCCTCTTGCGCGCCGTACGCTTTGCCGCGCAACTGGATTTCCAAATCGAGCCCGCCACCTTCGCCGCCGTGCAAGCGCACGCGGAGAAAATCAAGCGCGTCAGTGCCGAACGCATTCGCGAAGAGCTGCTCAAACTCTTCCGCCCCCCGCACGCCGCGCGCGGGCTCGACCTCCTGCGCGACAGCGGTTTGCTCGCGCACGTGTTGCCCGAAATGATGCTCACCATCGGTTGCGAGCAATCGCCCGAATATCATCCCGAAGGCGACGTGTACAAACACATCCGTTTGATGCTCAAAACGATGACCGAAGGCGCCCCCGCCGAACTGCCGTGGACTATTCTGCTGCACGACATCGCCAAGCCCGCCACGGCGTCCATGAGTGAGGATGGCCGCATTCACAATTACGGCCACGATAAACTGGGCGCGGAGATGGCCGAGGGCATTCTCGAACGATTGAAATTCCCGCGCAAACAAATCGATGAAATCGTGTTCACCGTGCGCGAGCATATGCATCTCGCCATCGCACCCAAGATGCGCAAAGCCAAACTGCGCCGAATGCTGCTGCGGCCCACGTTTGAACTGGAACTCGAACAACACCGCATCGACTGCCTCGGCTCGCACGCCAAGCTGGACATCTACGATTTCCTGCGCGCCGAACAAGCCGCGTTGGAGGAAATGCCCGCGCTCATTAAGCCTTTGGTGACCGGTCGCGATCTCATCGAACTGGGCATTGAACCCGGACCGCCAATGGGCAAGTTGCTCAACGAAATCCGCGACCGCCAACTCGCTGAGGAATTTTCCACGCGCGACGAAGCCCTCGCGTGGGTGAAAGATGCCAAGAAAAAAACTGCCCAATGAAACCACCCTCCGCTATCCTGCGCGCGCATTGATGGATAAATTGCTGCTCATCGACGACGAAGCGGACGTGCGCTATTCTTTCGAGCGCATCTTCGGCCAGGAAGTCGGCCTCGAGCTGCACACCGCCGGCAGCGGCGAGGAAGCACTCGAGCTGATCCCGCAGTTGCGCCCGGATCTTGTCATTATGGACGTCCGAATGGGTGGTCTCACCGGCATCGAGACGCTCCAGCAATTGCGCGATTTTGATTCCAAAACGCCGGTTATTTTAATGACCGCATTTGGCACGACCCAAACCGCCATCGCGGCGATGAAGCACGGCGCGTACGATTATGTGCTCAAACCTTTCGACGTGCCCAAGCTGAAGGAACTCGTCGCCAACGCCCTCGCCGCCGCGCGCGCGATGAAAGAAGTGGTGTCCTACCAGCCGTTGCTCGAGAAAGAAGATTACGATCTCGGTATCATCGGCAAAAGCCCCGCGATGCAGGAGGTTTTCAAAACCATCGGCCAACTCGCCGCCAGCGATGCCACTGCCCTCATCACCGGCGAAAGCGGCACGGGAAAAGAGCTCGTCGCGCGCGCCATTTACAGCCACAGCCAACGCAGCGACCGGCCCTTTCTCGCCATCAACTGCGCCGCGATTCCTGAGCATTTGCTGGAGAGCGAACTCTTCGGGCACGAAAAAGGCGCCTTCACCGGCGCGCACACCCAACGCATCGGGAAGTTTGAGCAATGTGACGGCGGCACGCTGTTCCTCGATGAAATCGGCGATATGACTGCGCCGACCCAAACGAAAATTCTACGCGTCCTCCAAAGCGGCGCCTTCGAGCGTGTGGGCGGCAATGCGCCCGTGAAGACCGATGTGCGCATCATCGCCGCCACCAACCGCTCGCTCGAGGAAGCCGTGGCCGCGCGCGACTTCCGCGAGGATTTATTTTATCGCCTCAACGTCGTCCGCATCCAGCTTCCCGCATTGCGCGCGCGCACGGATGACATCCCGCAGCTCGTCGATTATTTTCTCACCAAAAATTCCCCCAACCCGCGCCAACCCAAAACCCTTCAGCCCGAAGCCCTCGCGCGGCTCAAATCCCACGATTGGCCCGGCAACGTCCGCGAACTGGAGAACGCCATCCAACGCGCCCTCGTGATGACCAAGGGCGACGCCATTTTGCTGGAAGACTTGCCCCCCGAAATTTTCCAAGCCACCGATCCTGAGGCCACCCCGCAAGCGGGAGAGGACAACCTCGCCAGCCTCTCGACCAAACTCTTCCAATGGGCCCGCGCCGATAAGACCCTAAAAATCATCCCCGCTGTTGAACGCGAACTCATCATCAACGCCCTCAGAGAAACCAACGGCAACCAAGTCCAAGCCGCCAAACTCCTCGGCATCACGAGAGCCACGCTGCGGAAGAGGATTGAGAAATTTGGGATTAAGCGAGAGTTGACGGTGGAGTAGTTTGGTTGATGGTCGATGTGGCCCTACCATTACCGCGGAAACCGCTGGGTTCTTACCACCCGCAATCCCCCGTTATCATCCATCAACACAAACCGCATTCCAAACCGACCGCCCAATTTTTCCGTGCTTTTCTCCACACCCATCACGGCAGCGGCCGTGGCGTAGGCGTCGGATTCAAAACAGGTGGGGGCGGTGAGGGTGCAGGCGGCGATGCTCTGGATGGGTTTGCCGGTGCGGGGATTGAGCAAATGACCGTAGCGGCGGCCATCAATGATCATAAAATTTTCGTACTGCCCCGAGGTGCTCATTGCACCCTGTCGCAGTTTCACGGGCGTGCGTTGGCCTTTTTTTTCGGGGTCTTCGAGCCAAATGGTCCAGTGGTTTTTGCCGGGCGGCAAGCCGATCACGCGCAGGTCGCCACCGGCTTTTACCATCGCATTGCGAATGCCGGCGCGTTGCAGCGCGGCAATGGCGCGGTCCACGGCGTAGCCTTTGCCGAAGCCGCCGGAGTCGATGGACATATCTTGCGCGGCTTTGATCAACTGATTTCCTTTTATTTCAATATGCCGATAATTAACTTTGGAGAGCACG
>JAPKDK010000015.1 GCA_028872645.1 Verrucomicrobiota bacterium | reverse complement strand
CGCACCACGCGGTCGGTTTCATCCGCCACCAAACCCATTGCCGTGAGCACGTGGCTTGGCGCTTCCTTTCCGCTCGCGCACGCGCTGCCGGTGGAGACGGCGAAGCCCGCTTTATCGAGCTTCACCACCCAACGCGCACGGCAATCGCCCGGTAACAGAGCGGAGGCCGTGTTCCAAAGCCGCCCCTCACCCGCGCCCAAAATCCGTGCGTCACCGAGGCTCGCCGCGAATGCGTTCCGCCAAGCCTCCCTCTCTATAATAGTGTCACCCGCCAAAGCTGCTTCGCGCTCCGCCAACGCCGTCATCATTGAGAGCACTCCGGTGACATTTTCCGTGCCCGCGCGCCGCCCTTCCTCCTGCGGCCCGCCCACCATTTGCGCCCGCACCGCGCCTTGCGACGAGCACTTCAAAAAGCCAACCCCCGTTGGCCCGCCAAACTTATGACCACACCCGCTCACAAAATCGCACTCGCCCAAACTCGCCGATGGCAACTTGCCCACCCACTGCGCCGCATCACAAAAAAACGGGATTCCGTGTTCCCCGCAAAGCTCCCGCACACCGCGCCACGGTTGCAGCACACCGGTTTCATTATTCGCCGCCATCACCGCGATGAGTCCGGGCCGCTGCTTTGCCAATCGCTCGCGCAATGCGTCGAAATCCAAAACGCCACCTGGCGTCACCGGCAGCAATTTCAATCTCCAACCAAAATGCCGTCGAGCAGACTCCAAAACACACGGATGTTCAATCGCCGAAACCCAAATCTCCGCATCCAGCGCGAGCGTCTCCGCATAGTGATGCATCACCAAATTAGCCGATTCCGTTGCGCCCGAAGTCCAAACAAGATCCAACGCCGCGCACCCCAAAAATCCCGCCATTTGCTCCCGCGCCTCCCCCAACGCCTTTTCCGCCCGTGCGCCCAACCGATGCGGGCTGGAAGGATTCCCCACGAACCGCTCACTCGCCTCCACCCAAGCCTCCCGTGCGGCCGCGCTCAACGGCGACGTGGCATTGTGGTCAAAGTAAATCAATCCTCGCCCTCGCGTTCCGCTAGTTTGTTTTGAATGAAAATTCGATCTGCCTCGCCCTTTGCGCGAACGGTTTGCCTCATCTTCCAGAACAGTTCCAACGTGGCCATACGAAACAGCACTCCCATTGTTTCCTTTATCATGGTTTTAGAAAATGCTTCCTCGTAATCGATCCCGCAGGCTTGTTTCATTAAATTCACTCCCACTCCATCCGCGACCCTCACCACGTTGCAATCGTCAAAATCTTCCACCCGCACTTCGCGCGCTGCGCCATCAGGCAGGTACATCATTGTGACTTTAATCTTCTCCATATTTTCTGGTGAGGTATCGATCAGCAAATCGATATCCATATTCGCACGAGCAAAGCCGTGCTGAAGGATGGCGGCAGAGCAACGCGAGGCCTTCCCCCGTGGGCAACGCGACTCTAGCTCCTCGTGATCATCCGAAGCATCCATTCGTCCGCCTCCTCATGAGTCTTGAAACGCCAAACACCCTTGGGAACAAATCGGTTGCCGCGGTGCAGTTCCTGAGCCATTTTCAAAAAACCCTCCGCCCGGTCGATATCCACCTTCGCCTGCCCTTGACTTTCATGGTGTATGTCTCAGTTTGGCTCATGGGTTGATTCAACCACATCATTGCGTGCTTTTCGAGCCCAAACTTCTGTGCTTTCCTATCGCCTCCATGCCTGACCTCGAAAAACCGTTACTGTTCAAGCGCACGCATTTTGTCACGCGATTGCCGGTGGATTGCCGCTACAGTCCGTCGCATTTCTGGGCGCGGGAAATGACCGATGGCGTGTGGCGGATTGGGTTTACAAAATTCGCCACAAGAATGTTGGGGGATATGGTGGACCACGGATTTGAGGTGAAGGGCGGGGCCGCAATTGAGGCGGGGCAAATTCTTGGGTGGGTCGAAGGCTTCAAGGCGATCTCGGATGTGTATGGATTTTGCGCTGGGGAATTTGTTGGCACCAACCCCGAGTTGCAAACGAACATCGCGCTCATTAACAAAAAACCTTACGGTGACGGCTGGCTTTATGAGGCGCGCGGCGCGCTCGATGACAAATGCGTGGACGCCGAGGGCTACGCCGCTATCCTCAACCAAACCATCGACAAAATGCTCGAGCAACAAAAAGCACAGGAATGAGTCGCGCGCGGTACATCATGATTGGCGGCTTCCTCGGCGCGGGCAAAACAACTTGCGTCGCCGCGCTGGCGCAACACCTGAGCGATGCCGGCCGCACCGTGGGGCTCATCACCAATGA
This sequence comes from Verrucomicrobiota bacterium, assembly GCA_028872645.1. Classification (GTDB taxonomy): domain Bacteria; phylum Verrucomicrobiota; class Verrucomicrobiia; order Limisphaerales; family UBA1100; genus JACNJL01. The sequence continues at coordinate 21,403 of JAPKDK010000015.1, read as the reverse complement.
CCAAGGGCGCGAGTTGGTCGATACCGCGATGCTGCGCGCGAAGGGGTTTGCCACGGAGGAAATTCCCGGCGGCTGTTTTTGTTGCCGGTTCAATTCACTCGTCGATGCCGCTGCCAAGCTCACCGAACAATCACGGCCCAACGTGTTCATCGCCGAGCCCGTCGGCAGTTGCACCGATTTGGTAGCGACGGTCACTTATCCGTTGCGGCGAATTTATGGGGATGAATTCAGCATCGCCCCGCTTAGCGTGTTGGTTGACCCCATCCGTGCCGCGCGCATTTTCGGCCTCAGCGAAGGCGGTCAGTTTTCTGAAAAGGTCACTTATATTTACCGCAAACAACTCGAGGAAGCCGACCTCATCGTCATCAACAAAACCGAATTGCTCGAAGCCGACACACTCGCTGCGCTCCACGAAAAACTTGCAGATGAATTTCCCAACGCCGAAGTCCTCCAAATCTCCGCCCGCAATGGCGAGGGCTTGAAGGACTGGTTCGCGCGCATCACCGCCGCCGAACAAATCGCCCGGGCCGTTATGGAAGTGGACTACGAACTCTACGCCGAAGGCGAAGCCCTCCTCGGCTGGCTCAACGCCACCGCGCAGCTCCGTGCCCCCGACCCCTTCGAAGCCCAGCCCGTGCTGCAACAATTTGCGGCAGACATCCAAAAACAACTCAACGAACAATCCGCTGAAATCGCCCACCTCAAAATGACCCTCAGCCCCGATGCGAGCCTCGGCGGCCAAGTCGCCATTATCAACCTCGTGCGAAATGATTACGTCCCCGAACTCTCCGCCGACCTCGACGCCCCCATCGAAAGCGCCCAACTCATCATCAACCTCCGCGCCGAAGCCGACCCCGAAACATTAAAAGCCGCCGTCGAAACCGCCCTCGCCAACGCCCCCCAAACCCTCACGGCCACCCTCGACCACCTTGAACACTTCCGCCCCGGCAAACCCGAGCCCACCCACCGCGTGACCGATCTCGCCTGACTTACGCGTTGCCAAAATCAATCTGCACCATTACTCTTGCCGCATTCATGGCCGACAAACCGCGCATTCTTTTTTGCCATTGCAACTACGCACAAGTGGTGCCGGAGGACGTCAAGACGGGCGTGCTAAAATCATTGTGCGAATCGGGCCAAGCTTTTGAGGCGGTGGCGGATTTGTGTGAGATGGCCGCGCGACGTGACCCCGCACTCAAACGATTAGCGGCGGGGGAGGCACCAGTGAAGATTGCGGCGTGTTATCCGCGCGCGGTGAAATGGCTGTTCGGCGGCTCGCAAGCGCCATTGAATGCCGAGCGTACGGAGGTGGTGAATATGCGCGAGTTATCCGCCGAAGACGCGGCGCACGCGCTGCTTGAAGAAAAGGTGACTCCCAATCTGTCCGCCGATGGATTGGCGGCGGCAACGGAAGGGGAAAAGAAAATTTAACAATGGCCATTGCTGACGAGACCACTTTGCGAATCGTCCTTTATGAGGGCGCGGGCGCGGCGACTTTGGATGCGGCGGAGCGTGGCTCCACGTTGACTGCGCTGCTGAGGAAAGGGTACGCAGTAACTTGCGCCGGCTCGGGCACAGTGGCGCCGGCGGATGACAGTACGCTGTTGGTGCTCGGGCGTTTTGAAAATGGCCAAGCGCCGGAGGCGGAGGATGCCAATGGCGCGGTGCCAATTCGGTTTCGCGATATTGATGGGCTCGATCCCGAGGGCATCACGGCGCTGGTTGAGGAGGAACGCGAGTCCACCCAAACCGCTCAGCATGGCGAATGGAAGCCGTGGTTTCCGGTCATCGATTACGACCGCTGCACGAACTGCATGCAGTGTCTTTCGTTTTGTTTATTCGACGTTTACGGGGTGGATGACGAGCAGAAAATCCAAGTACAAAACAACGACAACTGCAAAACCAACTGTCCCGCTTGCAGTCGCGTGTGCCCCGAGGCGGCCATTATGTTTCCTAAATACAAAAGCGGGCCCATCAATGGCGCCGTGGTGAGCGATGGTGATCTCAATCGCGAGAAAATGAAAATCGACATCTCCGCGCTGCTCGGTGGTGACGTGTACCAAATGCTCCGCGACCGAAGCCAACGCTCCCGCAGTCGTTTTTCCAACGAACGCAGCTCGGACAAAGCGCTCGGCGAACGCACCAAGTGCCTCACCAAACTCGCCGCCGAAGCCGACATCGACATCCCGCTCGAAGTTTTGCAAAGCCTCCCCAGCGCCGATGAAATTGCCATAAAATCAGCCGCCGCTAACGCCAAGGCAACCGCGGCCTTGGCGGCTCAGAAGTCAGGTCAACTTGCTTGAAACATTCCACTCGCATTGGCGTCTCACATCCGCGAAACTGCCGCACACGCAACGCCACCGGCTCGGCCGGTTTTTGAACTGAATGACCACCGCCAGCGCACCATTGAAAATTCCACGGGTCGTTCCGCAGCGCAAGCCGCGGACGCCGCGCGAGAATATTCCCCAGACCCGCGAGGAACGCGAAACCATCCTGCGCGAGGTGCGGCATTATGTGGCCGAGCAAACCCTCGTGCCGCCGGTGCCGATGGAAGACCTCAAAGTGCACGCCGACGTATTGGTCGCCGCGCTCGGAACCAAGGAAATTTACCGCGACTACATCGGCATTCTCATCAACAACGAACTCTGGCGCGAAACACTCGCCGCCGTGCCCTTCGAGCGCCGCCTGTTGATGGTCCCAAAATGCCTCCGCGTGGAGGCCAAGTGCCCCGCACCCTTTGATGAGTTTGGGCTGCTTTGCAAAAGCTGCGGACTGTGCAGCATTCAGGATTTGGAATACGAGGCGGAGAAGCTCGGCTACGCGGCACTCGTCGCCGAGGGCAGCGCCATCGTGATGAGCCTCATCCAGACCGGCAAGATTGACGCCATCGTCGGCGTGGCGTGCATCCCCGTGCTCGAGCGTGCTTTCCCGTACATGGAAGCGGCGGCCGTGCCGGGCGTGGCGATTCCGTTGCTGCAGGATGATTGCATCGACACCGCCGTCGATGAAGATTGGATTTGGGATTATATTTACCTCACCAGTGACGACCACACGCGCCGTTTGGATTTGAGCGGGCTCCACGACGAAGTGGAAACGTGGTTCACGCCCGAGTCGCTCGCTGCAATTATGGGCGAAGGCGAAGGCGAAACCGAAGCCATCGGCCGCAACTGGCTCGCCCGCGCCGGCAAACGCTGGCGGCCTTTCCTCAGCGTGGCGGCGTATCAAGCCCTCCGCGATGATGCCACCGAAGCCGTTCCCGATGATCTCAAAAAAGTCGCCGTCGCCGTCGAGTGTTTCCACAAAGCCTCGCTCATCCACGACGACATCGAAGATGAAGACGCCGAGCGTTACGGTGAAAAAACATTGCACAAAGAACACGGCCTCGGCGTGGCGCTGAACGTGGGGGATCTGCTCATCGGCGAAGGCTACCGCCTCATCGGTGAAACGAAACTTTCCACCGAACAACGCGCCGCAATGCTGCAAGTGGCCGCCAACGGCCAGCGCCATCTTTGCCGAGGCCAAGGCGCAGAGCTGGTTTGGCAGCGTAATCCTGAACCGCTCAAATCCGTCCAAGTTCTCGATATTTTCCGCCAAAAAACCGCGCCCGCATTTGAAGTCGCCCTGCGACTCGGCTCCATTTCCGCCGACCTCGACAAGTACGAGAAAGTCTCCGAAGTGCTCGGCGAGTACAGCAAAAATCTCGGCATCGCCTATCAAATTCGCGACGACCTCTCCGACCTCGGCGAGGAAGGCGAAACCAACGACCTCGCCAGCCTCCGCCCCACGCTGCTGCTTGCCGTCGCCCACGAGAAAGCTAGGGGCGACCAAAAGGAACAGCTCGCCCAGGTGTGGCGGCGGCAATTGCCCGAGGGCGTCACCTTCGCGCAAATCGAGCAATGGTACCTCGACCTCAAAGCCGTAAAACGCGCCGAAGATTTGCAGCTCACCTATAAAGAACTTGCCATCCGCTCGCTGACCGATTTGGAAAACGCCAACCTCAAGGGTCTCCTCCGCCGCGTCATCGGTAAAATTTTCAACGACACCGTCGTCAAAGGCTGGTGCAGCGAAGTCCAGGAAATCAGCGAGCTGGAAAAAGTCCGAGGCCAAAACAGCAACGGCGCGGCGAGCGTGACCCGCTAAGCGCGGCTTGTTATTTCCGCCATTCCGCGTTACCTTCCCGTCATGACTGCAAGCGAAGTTATCGAGCAAATCAAGACCCTCCCGCCTGAGGAACGCGCGGAGGTGGAATGCTATATCCAATCGCATCGCTCGGATTCCACTGAAGCAGTCTCTCCGGAAGTGAAGGAATTCACACAAAGGAATCTTCATAAATACGACAACCTCTTTCGGAAACTAGCCCAGTGAGCGAGCCGCGATTCTTGTCGCGGGAAGAAATCCAATATTTCCACGGGGAATCCCTCAAAATGTTTGGCGGCTCCGCGGGTTTGCGCGATGAGTCAGGATTTCTCTCCGCCGCGTATGCGTTCCACCTTGCCCAGAGCCAGTGCTTCGTTGACGGCAACAAGCGCACCGGAATGTTGAGTGCCATCAACTTTTTGGATCTCAACGGCATCGATGCCACCTTTGACGAAATGAAACTCTACGACGCAATGATCGGCATTGCCGAACGGCGGCTTGAAAAAAGTGACTTGGCCGCGTTGCTTCGTCAACCAGCAGAGGCGAAATGAGCCTTCGCCTCGAAATGCTACAAGTGGCGAGGGTAGCCCCGACGGTGTTGGGGGAGGTGAGCGATCTTGTTCGCGAGTTTCTTCTTTCGCAACAGAATCCCGATGGGGGCTTCAAGGATCGCGGGGGGAAGAGTGACCTTTATTACACCGTTTTTGGGCTGGACGCGTTGGCGGTGTTTCAGGCGGAGCCGGATCTCGATGCGGTCGAAAAATTTCTGCAAACCTTTGCTGATGGCGATGGGCTCGACCTCGTGCATCTCAGTTGCCTCACACGCTGTTGGGGTTCGCTGGGCACGGATCGAATGCCGAAGGGCTTGCGCGCCCAACTGCTCCAACGCCTTGAGTCCTTTCGCAAACAGTGCGGCGGTTGGGACAATAATCTGAAACGCGATCATGGTACGGCGTACGGTTCCTTCCTCGCCCTCGGCGCGTATCAGGATATGGGCAAACTGCCGCCCAAGCCGCTGCGTATTTTGCAGAGCCTCAAAAAACTGGAGACGCCCGACCACGCGTGGAACAACCATCCCAACCTTCCCGTCGGCTCCACCAACCCCACCGCCGGCGCGGTGGTGCTTCTCAATAATCTGCACCTCCCCATCAACGCCGAAGTCGGCCAATGGCTGCGCGATCGCTTGCATCCGCAAGGCGGATTCGTCGCCGTGCCCGGTGCGCCGATGCCCGACCTCCTCTCCACCGCCACCACCCTCCACGCGCTAGCCGCGTTGGACGTGTGGCTTACGGAAGATGAAACCGATCGCTGTTTGGATTTCGTGGATTCACTTTGGAACGCTACCGGCGGTTTCCACGGCCATTGGTCGGATGATTATCTCGATTGCGAGTATACGTTTTATGGACTCCTTGCGCTGGGGCATTTGAGTTTGAACGGGTGAATTAGATTCGCCCCGTCATTTTTTCCACCACTGAGACACGGAGAACACAGAGCAAATCAATCTCTGTGTCTCTGTGATTATTTATCTTGGGCTGCTCTCGCAAGCAATGCCACTCCAGTCGTGATGCTGCAGCCAATCGTAGTGTACCACGGCCAATGGATGGCGTCTTTCAAACCGTACTTGATGGCAAGCATGGCCAGCAACGAAACTACCATGCCGAGGATGATGGGTGTGCCGCGACCCTTCTTAATAGTGAGCGCCAACAACACGCCGCCAAGCAAGCCGCCGCTGGCGAGGCCGACGAGACTGAAGGCGGCGTTCATTACCGACTCCACTTCGCGGCTGGCATAGGCCACTCCGATGAGCATCGCGCCCCAAAACAAAGTCGTCCAACGGCTGAGTTTGAGCTTGTGTTCATCGGAGGATTCTTTTTTGGCGAGCCCGAGATCCATCACGGTGACCGACGACAGCGCGTTAAGTGCGGAACTCACCGACGACATCGCGGCGGCGAAGATGCCCACCAACAAAAGCCCCTTCACGCCCACCGGCGCTTGGGCGAGCATAAAGATGGGAAACACAAAGTCGGTTTGTTTTTTGCCAAATGAATTTTCAGGGATGTCGATGGGGATGGGCATTTGCTGATAAAGCACCCACAGCAACACGCCGACCATTAGGAAAAGCAGCATCATCGGCAGAATCACAATGGCGCAAAAGGCCAGCGCCTTGCGGCCATCGGCGATGGTGCGGCAGGCGAGCACGCGCTGCGCGACGAGTTGGTCGACGCCGTGGGTGAACAGCACAAACACGCCCGCGCCGAGAATGCCCATCCAAAGATTGTACGGCGCGGCGAGGGTGAGTTGGGGGTTGAGCCATTCGAGTTTGCCTTCGGCGCGGGCAGTTTCCATCGCGCTGCTCCAGCCGCCGTCAATGAGCGTTGGAATATAAAACAGCGCAAACAATCCGCCGGCCACGAAGACAATAAATTGTGCGGCATCGGTCCACACCACGGCTTTCAATCCGCCCACATAAGTGTATACGAGCGACAAGCCAACAAAGAGCAGGATGGCCGGCAGCACGGGCCAATCGAGCATCAGCTGTAACGGGATGCACGTGACGAACACTCGCACGCCCGCGGCCAGCGTGCCAACGATGAGGAACATTACCGCCGCCGTCTTGTGCGCGCCGCTGCCGAAGGCATTGCCGATGAGTGCGTAGGGTGAGTAGATTTCTTTTTTGAAATACAACGGCACCATTACCACCGCCAACACGATGCGGCCAATCACGTAGCCGATGACGATTTGGATGAACATCAAATTTCCGCCATACGCCATCGCGGGCACGCCGATAAACGTAAGCGCGCTGGTCTCGGTGGCCACGATGGAAAAGGCCACTGCCCACCACGGCAGCTCGCGTCCGCCGAGAAAATAATCGCGTGTGGTTTTCTGCCCGCGCCCCAGCCACACGCCCAGCGCGATGATGCCGATGAGGTAAACAATGATGACCGTCCAATCAATTGGGGAAATCGGCGGCGCGGCGGCAAGCATCAAGGCATTGTCCGGAGGCGACAGGCAAGGGCAATCAAATCCAATTCACAGCCGCACGTGCTGCCGGCAGCACAGGGGAGATTCAGGGTTGACGCTTGCCCGCTTGGGGCTATCCTCTGAGACCTCAGTTGGGCAACACAAACAAAGGCATTTTATGAGCAACAAAAAACAATCCCCCAAGGCCGGCGAAACCCGCCGCAAATTCCTCAAAACCACCGGCACCGTCGCCGTTGCGGCCGCTGCGTTGAAGGTGCCGGTGTATGCCGGCAACAAGGCCCCCTCGGCCAATGTGAAGGGCGCGAATGAAAAAATCGTGATCGGCTTTATTGGTGTGGGCGGGCGCGGCTTTGGCGCGCACGTGCGCCAAATGCGCCAACACGCCGAGGGCAACAACATTGCGCAGGCCGCGATGTGTGACGTATCCTCGCACCGTGCCCATGCGGCAAAAGATTTTGTCGCCAAAAATTCCAAAGACAAAGTGGAAGCGTACACGGATTATCGCAAGGTGATCGAGCGCAAGGACATCGACGCCGTGGTGTGCGCCACGGTGGATCACTGGCACACGCGCATTTGCATCGAGGCGATGGAGACCGGCAAAGATATTTATGTTGAGAAACCGATGACGCGTTACCTCGGCGAAGCGTTCAAGCTATACGACGCCGTGAAGCGCACCAAGCGTAAGGTGCAGGTGGGTTCGCAGATTACCAGTTGCGGAAACTTCGCCAAGGCCGCCGAGCTCATCGCTCAAGGCAAGTTGGGGCCGCTTGTGCTCGCGCAAGGTTCGTACATGCGCAACAACCCCAAAGGCGAATGGAACTACCGCCTGCAACCTTGGGCCACCAAGGGCGACATCCAGTGGACCACCGAGAAAGGAAAAATCGGCTGGCTGCGCGAGGACATGAAACAAATCGGCTTCAACCCCGACCACTACTTCCGCTGGCGCAAGTATCTCCCGTATTGTGCGGGCCTACTGGGCGACCTTGTTCCTCACCGCCTGTTCCCGCTAATGAGAGCCCTTGGAAAGCCGGAATTCCCAAGTAGAGTAGTATGCTTCGGTTCCCGTCATGTCACACCCGACCGTGATGTGAGTGACAATACCCAAGTCATGGCAGAGTTTCCGAGCGGAGGAACCTTAATGGTCACAAGTTCTTCAATTCATGGAGCAGGCTTCAATGAGTTAATCCGCGGCCATCATGGAACAATAGCCCTTAGTTCAACTGGTGATACTCTAGAATATAAACCTGAAAAACATTTAGCCGAAGATTTTGACCCAGAGACCTTTACCAATTTAAAGCCGAGCGGAAACACCACCCCGCAGCACCACAAAAACTGGCTCGACTGCATCCGCAACGGCGACGAACCTGTGGCCGGCATCGACCTCGCCATCCGGGTGCAGGCCGTGATTTCCCTCGCGGAAATCGCCGACCGGCGTGGCACGATGGCGCATTTCGATCCCAAGACCCGCAAGATTACCGACGGCTCCGGCCGCGAGATCAAGGCCTACGATTACGCCGAGGAAGCCAAGCTCAACCAAGGCCCGTACGGCCCCATCAGGGAAATCGGCGGCTGAGGCCATTCAAAATCATCGGCTCCACGGGCAACCGTGGAGCCTTTTTTGTAGCTATGCCTGAAACCCTCACCGTCGCCGCCGAGGCGATGGCCACTCGCTTTGAGGTCGCCCTGTACGGCGCGCCCGAGGCCACTTTACGCGCCGCCGCCGAAGAGGCCCTGGCGGAAATCGCGCGGCTCGAAAGCATCCTCAGCCTGTACCAACCCACCAGCGAAATCGCCCACCTCAACCAACGCGCCGCGCTCGAGCCCGTGCGCGTGTCACCCGAAGTCTTCACGCTGCTCGAACGCTGCGTGGATTTGAGCCAACAAACCCAAGGCGCTTTCGACATCACCCTCGCGCCGTTGATGAAATGCTGGCATTTTATAAACGACACCGGCGCGGAACCCACCCCCGATGCCATCACCACAGCTCTCGCGTGCACGGGAATGCAGTACCTCCAACTTGATGCCACCGATACCACCGTGCAATTCGCGCGCGATGGCGTGATGCTCGACCTCGGTTCCATCGGCAAAGGTTACGCGCTGGAGTGCGCCACCGCGCTATTGCTCGAAAATGAATTTGAAAATTTCCTCATCCACGGCGGCACCAGCACCGTCTGCGCGCGCGGCACCCAAGCCAATGGAAGCCCCTGGCGCGTGGCGGTGGAACATCCCGATGAAAACCAGCTGCCGCTGCAATTTGTTGATTTGAAAAATGAATCGCTGTCCGTTTCCGGCATCGGCGGTAAATCATTCGTCGACGCCGAAGGCAACGAACAAGGCCACGTCATCGATCCCCGCACAGGCCGCCCCACCCAAGCGGCGCGCGTGACGGGGGTAGTGTGCGATTCCGCCACCGAAAGCGATTCGTGGGCGACAGCGTTTTTGGTGGAGCCGGAATTGGAAGCTCCAGCGGGAATGCGTGTTTTGCGGTAGGGCGGTTTCTCCGAAACCGCCTTGGCGCGCACGGAGAACACGCCCTTTCTGAATCTGGTTTAAAACGCCCCCTGCTGATACGGATCAAACGATCCAATCTTCCATTCATCGAGCAATTCATCGGGCAACTCTTTGAGAAAACGCGATGGGAGCTGAATCATATCATCACTGCTGCCAGCGGCGACGGTGCGGATGAGTGGGTGGCAAAGGTACAGCTCGTCCATCGCGCGCGTGATGGCGACGTAAAAGAGGCGACGCTCCTCCTCCTCGCCGTCCAGCGAATCGAGCGAGCGATTGCTCGGGAACATCCCGTCGCACAGCATAATGACAAACACCACTTTGAATTCCAGCCCCTTGGCTTGGTGGATGGTCGTGAGCCGGAGTTTTTCTTCGTCCTCATTTTCGGATCGTCCCTGTTCGGCCTCCACGTTAGTGAGCAGCGCCAACTCGGCCAGAAAATTTTCCAGCGAATCGTATTGACGCGCAAAGACGCTGAGCTGCTCAATGTCATCCTTGCGCTGCGGTGCTTTGTCGTAATTCGCTTCGACGTAATCCGAATAGCCCGCCTCTAAAATCAGCGAAATCATTGCGCCCGCATCGCCCACTACCGATTTGGTTTCGAGCTGGGCAACCGTTGCGGAAAACTGAGCCCACGGCACTTTGGCTTTTTTGGGAACGCCGGCGCAGAGCTGCACGGCTTCCGCCAAGGGACGACTGCCCGCATGCGCGGTCAGAAATTGGCCCCACAACTTGAGTGCCGTTATGCCGCCCACGCCTGGCAGCATCAGCACGAGCCGCTTGAAGGCCTGTTCATCGCGAGGATTAGCCAGCCACTTGAGGTACGACGTCACATCTTTAATGTGCGCCTGTTCAAAAAACCGGACGCCGCTTGTAATGGAAAATGGGATGTTGCGACGCGTTAGTTCGAGCTGCAATTCCAGCGCGTGAAAGTGCGAGCGATACAGCACCGCCATATCGCTCAGCTCGATGCCCTCTTCACGCAGCTCCAGCGCGCGTTGCGCCACAAAGGCCGCTTGTTCGTCGGCGGCGCTGCACACCACTTTCGCCGGCTTCTCGCCGGAATCGCGACACGCGGTCAGTTTCTTGGCAAATTGCCTCGTGTTGGCGGCGATGGCGGCGTTGGCGAGGTTGAGAATCTCCGGTGTGCTGCGATAGTTCGTTTCGATTTTGTAAACCTGCGCGCCAGAATAACGCTTGGGAAACTCCATTATGTTCGCGTAATTCGCGCCGCGCCACGAGTAAATGCTCTGCGAATCATCGCCCACCACCATCACGTTTTTGAAGCGCGCACCCAACAGATCAATCAGCTCCGCCTGCAGTAAATTCGTATCCTGATATTCATCCACCAGCACAAACTGAAACCGCTGCTGATACATCGTGCGCAAGTCCTCGTGCTCTTTCATCAAGCGCAGCCATAGCACGAGCAAGTCATCGAAATCCATCAAGCCGTTGTCCAGTTTGCGTTTGGTGTAGCGGTCGAGCACGTTGGTGATTTGTTCCGTCAACGGCTCGAACCACGGATAGCGGTCCTCAATAATTTCGCTCACCGGCACTTGCTTATTGATGGCGAGCGAGCCGATGTCGCCGACCACATCCGGCTTGGGAAAGCGCGTGGCCTTCACGTCGATGTCCGCCTCGGCGATGCACGCGGTGATGAGCCCTTTGGCGTCTTCACGATCCTGAATGGTAAACGACCGCGTGAACCCCAGCGCCTCCGCGTGCCGCCGCAGCACGCGATGGCCGATGGAATGAAACGTGCCTCCCCAAAGCTCACTCATATCGCGCCCAATCAAATTGGTCACCCGCCCCATCATTTCCTTGGCCGCTTTATTTGTAAAAGTCAGCAGCAAAATGCGATCCGCCGGCACGCCTTGTTCCAGCAAATACGCCACGCGATACGTGAGCGTGCGCGTCTTGCCAGAGCCCGCCCCCGCAATCACCAACGCCGGCCCTGGCAACGCGGTGACAGCCGCGCGCTGCGATTCGTTTAGCTCCGCCTCATAGTCGATTTGTAAATCAACCGAGTCGCGATAAGGCTGCAATGTGTACTCCCGTGGCACGCGCACGAGGCTAATGGTTGCGGGCAAAAGGCAGAAGGCTGAAATTGGTTGATAAGTTTTCGTGGGCCAAAGGAATGCCTCAGGGTACCTTTCGCGCAGGAGGAGATTCATGCCGAATTCGGGACATCATATTTTCACACCGCGCTGCGTACGATTAGTTCGCTTTGCGGATTTAGAATTGCGCGATGTGGTGGGCGCGGTGCAGGACATGCCGACCTCACAGGATTTCTTCGATTGCCTTTCCTATTTCCAAAGCGAACGCACCGCCTACACCGGCCGCGCGCAGGCAGTCGATCTGCGAGGCCATGTGACCGCTGAGGGGTTTTTCCACGAAGGCCGACCCGAAGGCCATTGGACGCGCTGGTACGACAACGGCCAAAAGCACGAAGAATTTTTCATCACCAACGGCGAATGCGCCCAAGCCCAACACTGGGACAAAGACGGCGTGCCGATTTAATCTTCCCTTCGCTTCAAATAAACCTTGGCGTCTTGGCGTCTTGGCGGTTCCATTCCCGCGATGTCCAGTCACAGTCACGCTGACCACTCCGCCCCGGCGGGCGATCCCACATTCACCGCGCGCAAGCGTTCCACGATGGAAGTCCTCGGACGCGTGTGGAAATATCTACTGCCCTACAAGCGCCTCGCGTTTGCCACCATCGGCTGCGCGGTGCTTTCGCTGCTGTGCGCGCTCACGTATCCGAAGCTCACCGAATACATCATCGACGGCATCATCGAAAAAGACGGCGGCACCCAACGCCTCAAATGGGCCGTGCTTGCAATGGCGGGTGCGTTCCTCCTGCGCGATCTCTTCAACAGCCTCCGCATTCGCATCAACAATCATTTTGAGCAAAACGTCATCTTCGATATGCGGCGCGAAGTGTTTGGCAAACTGCAGCGGTTGCCGGTCAACTACTTTGATAAACGCTCCAGCGGCGACCTCATGACGCGCGTGGTCGAAGACATCAACAACGTCGAACGCGTGCTCATCGACGGCACCGAACAGGGCACCGTCGCCATCCTTTGCATCGGCGGCATCAGCGGCATTTTATTTTACACTAATCCATTTCTGGCCGCCGTCGCGCTCTCGCCGCTGCCGCTGCTGGCCGCGGGCGCGTTGTGGTACACGCTCACCGCGCATCGCCGCTACCGCCGCCAACGCGAAGCCGCCAGCGCGATGAACGCGCTCTTGATGGATGACCTGCAGGGCATCCGGCAAATCAAGGCGTACGGCCGACAGGACCACGAGGACGCGCGCTTCGGCGAGCGCGCCAATGCGCTGCGAAAAGGCAATCTCGGCATTATGCGCGCTTGGGCAAATTACAATCCCGCAATGAATTTTTTTGCAGCGCTCGGCATCGTGCTGGTCCTGTGGTTTGGCGGACAGGAAGTGATGGCGGACCAAATGACCACGGGCGAATTGGTCGGATTTCTGTTTTACCTGATGCTGTTTTATGAACCGGTGGCGCGCTTGCACGGGCTAAACCAAATGCTCCAAAGCGCGCGCGCGGCCGGTGAACGGGTGTTCGACATTCTCGACCACGACATCGAACGCGACGAAGCGCGCAAAATCGAACTACCCCAGCCGGTGAAGGGCGAAGTGATTTATAAGGACGTCGGTTTTGAATACGAACCCAACCGGCCCATTTTGAAAAACATTTCGCTGCACGCCAAGCCCGGTGAAATGATCGCACTCGTCGGCCCCACCGGCGCGGGCAAAAGCACGCTCGTGAATTTGTTGCCGGCATTTTACGAAATCAGTTCCGGCCGCGTGACCATCGACGGCCAAAGCGTGGCCGACACTTCGCTGGCATCCTTGCGCCAACACATCGCCATTGTCAGTCAGGAACCGTTTCTCTTCAACGGCACCATCCGCGAGAATATCCAATACGGCAAACTCGATGCCACCGAGGACGAACTCATCGCCGCCGCCAAAGCCGCCAATTGCCACGAATTCATCACCGCACTGCCCGAAGGCTACAACGCCCGCGTGGGCGAACGCGGCGTGAAACTCAGCGTCGGCGAAAAACAACGTGTCAGCGTCGCGCGCGCATTGCTCGCCGACGCCCCGCTGCTCATCCTCGACGAAGCCACCGCCAGCGTGGATACCGCTACCGAGCGATTGATTCAAGAAGCCCTCGAACACCTAATGGAAGGCCGCACCAGTTTTGTGATCGCCCACCGATTGAGTACGATTCGCAAAGCCACCCAAATCTTGGTTCTAAAGAACGGCGAAATAATCGAACGCGGCACCCACGAAACTTTGCTGGATCAAAACGGCCTCTACGCCAAACTCGCCCGCATCCAAAATACCACCTTCATCGAAGAAAGCTTCGAGAAACTCGAGGGCTGACGGGAGGGGCAAGTTCCACCTTGCCCCATTCTTTAACGCATCACACTGGGACGACGGGGAATTCGTCCCTCCCTATCCCGTCACCAGTTTATTCAACTCCGGATAATTGGTTTTGCCGGAACCGAGGACTGGGATTTCTTCAAGCACTTTTATTTCGCGCGGTGCGGCGAGGTTGGGCAGGCCGGCGGCGGTGATGGCTTCGCGGATTTCGCCCAACTCGAGCGCGGCTTTGTTGGTGGCGGCGATGAGTTGCTCGCCTTTGTCCGCATCGGGACGGGCGATGACGGCGATGGCGCAGTCTTCTCCGTGTTGCGGGAAGGCTCCGGCAAGGGCGTTTTCCACAGCGGTAAGGCTCACCATTTCTCCACTGATTTTTGCAAAGCGTTTGGCGCGGCCTTTGATGGTGATGTAGCGATCCTCGTCCACGGTGACGATGTCGCCAGTGTCGTACCAGCCGCCGAGTTTTTGAAATTCCGCGTTGGGCTCGGGGTTGAGGTAGCCCTTCATAATATTCGGTCCTTTGACCAACAACTTGCCGCCTTCGACCACGCCATCAACTTTCTCGAGTTTGTAATCCACGCCGGGGAAAAGCCGACCCACCGCGCCTTCGCGACTTTCGAGGATGGTGCTGGTGCTGAGCACGGGGCCGGTCTCGGTGGCGCCGTAGCCTTCCATCAGGCTTACGCCGAATTTTCGCGCCCACACATCGCGCGTGGCTTCCTGAATTTTTTCCGCGCCGCAAATCACGTAGCGCAGTTCGGCAAAATCCGACGGTTGGCCAAAGCGAGCGTAGCCATTGAGAAACGTGTTGGTGGCCAGCATCACCGTGCAGTCGCGATCATAAAACACTGCGGGGATTTGCCGATACATCAGCGGCGATGGAAATAGGTAAACAAGATTGCCACGCAACAGCGGCAGCAACAAACCCGCCGTGAGCCCGAAGCTGTGGAAGAGCGGCAGGCAGGTAAAGAATCGGTCGGATTCTTTGAGGTCGATGACCGAGGCGCACTGGCGCACGTTGGCGAGCAGATTGAGGTGGGTCAGCTCCACGCCCTTGGGCACGCCCTCGGAGCCGCTGGTGAACAGGACGACCGCCGTGTCGGTGAACGGCGTGTAATGTCCCGCGAGCGGGTTGAGCTTGTGATTCAGCAGCGTAAAAATTTTACTGAGGCCGGAAATATTTTCGCGCACGTCCTCCAGATAAATCAACTCCACCCCCGCCGCCTCAAACGGTTCCGCCTCCAGCTTTGCTTTTTCCAAAAACGCTTTCGAAGTGATAATCTGTTTGACGCCCGCCAACTTCGTGCATTGCAGCATCGTGGCCGCGCCGGCGGTGTAATTCAAAATCGCCGGCACCTTGCCCGCCGCCCACAAACTGGCGAGCGTGGCCACCTTGCCGTTCACGTTCGGCAGCAGCACGCCCACGCGCTCGGCTCGTTTGGTCAGTAATCGCTCCCACTGCGCAGCCAGCAAATCCGTGCCGATGAGCAGCCGTCGATAGGTCAGAGTTTGAAACGTCGTATCCTCCAGCGCCACCTGATGCGGGATCTGCTTTGCCAACGTGGCCAGCGCGGTGATGATCGTTTGCGGGCCGTGCTCCATCTCCGTTTCAAATTGCTGCCGCACCATCCGATCGCGCAGCCATTGGTTAAGCTTCGCCCGTTGCTCAGCCGATTTGCCTTCAAACTGCGGCGGCGTGATGGGATCGCTAAAGTGCGCCGTCACTTTCGGGAACCATTTCGTCCAACCCCCGTGTGGGCTTGCCAACACCCGCGCCGCGCCGCGCAAATAACAGGTGATCACCTTCGCATTCGTTTTTTGAATGAGAAACCCCGTGCCATCAAAGAGCCGCTGTAAACTTCCCGTGCGGCTCATCCGCCCCTCGGCAAACAGAATCAGCTTTCCCCCGCCCTCGAGATGCGATGCCATTTTTTTCAACGACGCCACCGGATCGGCACCAATCAGAATAATGCGCGGATTGCCGAGCACCCACGCGTGGAATTTGCTGGCGCGCGCAGGCATTTCCGATGCCGCGAACTTCCAGTCCGGCTCCAGGCAAAGCCCCACGAACAACCAATCAATCCACGAAAGATGATTCGGGATCAGCAGTATCGGCCCCTCGCCGCGCGTGGCCTCCTCGTTGATCGCGCGAAAACGAAACCACACCCGCAGCCCGCAACGCATCAGTTTCAAAAACAATCGATTACCCCAAATATTCATCCGTCGGCCGGACTCTACCGGAAGAAGCCCGCGAGGGGAAATTGATAAAATCGATGAAGCCCAGCGCGCCCTCAATGGTAGGGACGCGCTGTGCGCGCCCGTGGACACGCGGCAGCGTGTCCCTACCAAACCTTGCCCTCGGTAGGGGCCGCCCCCAACACGAGGGTTGCGAATTGGCGGAGATTGGGCGATACTACGCACACTAACGCAGCAACCTAAACTGAAAGGCATTATCATGGGATGGTTATCCGGACAATTCATTGACATCATCGAGTGGCTCGATGACGGGCAGGACACGATGGTGTACCGCTTCGAACGGCATAATAACGAAATCAAAAACGGCGCGAAGCTGGTGGTGCGGCCGGGACAGGCGGCGGTCTTTGTCAACGAAGGCAACACGGGCGTGGCGGATGTGTTCGAGCCGGGCACGCACGAGCTGACGACGGCGAACTTACCGATTCTTTCCACGTTGATGGGCTGGAAGCACGGCTTCGAAAGTCCGTTCAAGGCGGAGGTTTATTTTTTCAAGACCACCAAAATCACGGACCTCAAGTGGGGCACACGCGCGCCGATAACGGTGGAGTGCGCGGGCTACGGGATGTTCGACCTGCGCGCCAATGGCAGCTACGTGATGCAGATTTCGGATCCGGCAAAGTTTTTGACGGAGAAGGTGGGCACCGATGGCAATTTTGAGGTGGACGAAATTTCCGGTGATCTGCGCGAGGAAATCCTGATGAACGTCAGCGATCACTTGGGCGAAATGGAGCTGAATCCCGCGAAGCTCACGGGCAAGATGAAGGACATCTCAGAGGATTTGCAGGCGCCGTTGCAGGAATATTTCGGCACGCTCGGCCTTGAGATTACACGCTTCCGCGTGGGCAGCATTTCGATGCCGGACGATGTCCGCAAGGAGCTGATGGAGATGAGCCGCCTCAGCGCGGGCAAGCTCGCCAACGCCGATCCCAATGCGATGCAAAACCTCACCGCCCTGCGCGCCAGCCGCGCGATGGGTGACTTGGCCAACAACCCCGGTGCTGGGGGTGTTGCCGGTGCTGGGATGGGTATGGGCATGGGCATGATGATGGGCAACCAAATGGGTGCCGCCGCAACGGGCGCAACGCAACCCGCAGCCACACAACCACAGCAAGCCCCCTCTCTCCCAGGCGCAGCCGCTGCCGCGGGCACGGAATATACCGTAGCGATCAATGATCAAAAATATGGCCCGTACGGTTTGGGGCATTTGCAAAAGATGGCCGATGACGGCAGCTTCAAAACCGATATGCTCGTGTGGGCCAAAGGAATGGGCGCGTGGACGAAGGCCGGCGAGGTGGCTGAGTTGTCCGGCCTCTTCGGCCCGCCGCCCTTGCCCGCCGCTGCCGATGACGGCCCGCCACCGTTGCCCTGAATGTTCCGAGCGTAATGCAAATTACCATCAATCGCGCCGGTGAAAATCACGGCCCGTATTCCATCGAGCAAGCGCGCGAACTGCTCGCCAACGGCACGTTGCAGGAAACCGACCTCGCGCATTACGAAGGCGCGGCGGATTGGTTGCCATTGAAGGATGTGCCGGGCCTCAATGAAAATTCCGCGCCCGCTACGACAGCGCCGCCGACTGAGAAAAAATCCGGTCCGTCCACGTTCCCCTGCTCCGGTTGCGGTGGCGATTTGGTTTTCAAACCCGGTGCGGCGAAAATGGAATGCCCCTACTGTGGCGCGAAAGTGGATTGCCCCGCGCCCACGGGCGAAGTGCTCGAGCACAATTTCGAAAGCCAACTCGCCTCGCTGGAATCCGGCGCGACCACCACCATGGTGGCCGAGGTCAACTGCGATGCGTGCGGCGCGAACAACCAACTCGACGCCAACCAAACCTCCGGCGAATGCGCCTTCTGCGGCACGCCGTTTGTGCAGCAACCGCAAACCGCCAACGTGCTGCGCCCGCAAGCGGTGCTGCCCTTCGCCGTCACGCGCGAGGAAGGGCTCGGCCATTTTCGCGAATGGATCAACGGCCTGTGGTTTGCGCCCAACAAGCTCAAGCAATTCGCGCGCGACATCAGCAAGCTCAGGGGCCTGTACATTCCACATTGGACGTACGACTCGGATACCACCACCGATTATATGGGCCAACGCGGCGTGCATTATTATGAGACCGAGCACTACACCGACAGCGAAGGCCGCAGCCAAACCCGGCAAGTGCAGCGCACGCATTGGTACCCCGCCGCTGGGCGTGTGTTGGTTGAGTTCGATGACATTCTCATCCCCGCCAGCGACACGCTCCCGCGCGAGTACGTGGATGAGTTGGAGCCGTGGGATCTCCCGCAGCTCACGCCGTACGCCGACGAATACCTCAGCGGTTTCCAAAGCGAAAGCTACACTACCGATCTTCGCGCCGGCTTCGCCCTTGCCAAAGACAAAATGGTGCCGGACATCGACAGCAAAATCCGCTGGGACATCGGCGGCGACGAGCAACGCATTCTCAGCAAAACCACGTACTACTCGGGCATTACGTTTAAGTACATCCTGTTGCCCGTGTGGATCAGCGCCTATCGGTTTAAGGATCGGAATTT
Source organism: Verrucomicrobiota bacterium (assembly GCA_028872645.1). Taxonomy (GTDB): domain Bacteria; phylum Verrucomicrobiota; class Verrucomicrobiia; order Limisphaerales; family UBA1100; genus JACNJL01. The sequence continues at coordinate 2,579 of JAPKDK010000015.1, read as the reverse complement.
TCAATTCCTTGTCAACGCCCGAACCGGCGAAGTGCAGGGTGAACGCCCGTACAGTTGGCTGAAGATCACCCTTGCCGTGTTGTTGGGCATTGCCATCATCGGCACCATCGCATATTTCGCCAACAAGTAAGTGAGCGAAAAAAAACACGAACGCCCGCTGGGCTTTTGGTCCGCCACCGGAGCCGTCATTGCCACGATGATTGGCGCGGGCATCTTTGGTGCTACCGGCGGCTTCGCCCATGAGCTGGGCACGGACACCAACGTGTTGCTCGTGTGGCTTTTCTGCGGCGGACTTGCCCTCACCGGCGCGCTCTCCCTCGGCGAACTCGGCGCGATGATGCCTCGCAGCGGCGGCTGCTACACTTACAACCGCCACTTATACGGCGACACCGCCGGTTACCTGAGCGGCGTGCTGAGTTTCCTGCTCGCCTTCGTAGGCGCGGCGGCGTTCATCACGCTGTTGCTCGGCGTGTACGTACAGGAAGTTATCCCCGGCATCCCTCCCGCCGCCACGGCCTCGGCGGTGGTGCTGATCTTCACGCTTGTGCATTGCATCGGCTTGCGCGAGGGGAATTGCGTGAACAATTTTTTTACCATTTTCAAAGTGGGCGTCATCCTTGCCTTCATCGTGGCCGGCTTTCAGGCGGATGTGAAACCCACGGTCAATCCCGCCGCTACCAATCCCGGTGTATTTTCCGCCCCCTTCGCCAGCGCGATGCTCACGGCAAGCTTCGCGTATCTCGGCTGGGAAACTTCCTCGTGGATTGCCGGCGACATCCGCGACCCCAAACGCAACCTGCCGCGCTCGCTCATTGCCGGCACGGTCTTTGTCACCGTGCTTTACCTTTTGCTCAACACCGTTTTCCTGCGCGCGCAATCGGCCTCCACGATGACTGGTGAAATCGAAGGCATCGGCCTGCACGCCACCAAAATTTTGTTCGGCCCCGCCGCCAGTCAATGGTTCAACTGGATGGTTGTCGTTTTGCTCATCTCCACCACCAGCACCATCCTGATGGTCGGCGCGCGCATTGTGTCCACGATGGCACGCGACGGCCAACTGCCCGCCGTGCTGGGCAAACCCAGTCCCACGCGCACACCCCAAAACGCGCTTATCCTTCAGGCGACGTTAACGATCATTTTTATTTTTGCCGCCAATTCCGTTGGCAGCGTGGGCACGATACTCGATTACATCGGTCTGCCGATCACGCTCATTATGGGCGCGACGGTGGCGGGCGTATTCGTACTGCGACGGCGAGAGCCCAAAACCGAACGCCCCTTCCGCGTGCCGTTGTATCCGGTCACGCCACTAATTTTTCTTGGCCTCTCGGTTTGGATGGTGCTCTCCGCCATCACCCAAAACTGGAAAACCGCCGCCGCCTCAGCCGCCACCGTCCTCATCGTGTGGGCGCTGAAACCAGTACTCACAGGCGGGGCGACTTCCACATCGCCCAATTCATCCCAAAACCATTGACGCCCGCCAGTCACTGACCCCATCATCCGCCCATGGAATTTACCAACGCACGGCTGGTGTTGCCGCATGAAATTCAGCGGGGTTCTTTGAGCGTGCGGGATGGGCAGATTCATAAAATTTCCAAGGACGCCAAGCCCGCCGGTAAGGGAGCCAACGGCGGCGATAATGTGTTCAACCTGCGCGGCGGCTTTCTTGCGCCGGGATTTATTGACCTCCACATCCACGGCGCACTCGGGCGCGACACGATGGAGGCACGCTTGGATGCGTTTAAGGAAATCACCGATTTCCATCTCAAAGGTGGCACCACCTCGCTCACGCTCACCACCCTTTCCGCCGCGCAAAGTGACATCGAAAAAACCCTCGATGCAATCGCGCCCATCCATAACCGCTCCATCGGCGGCTCGCGCATTGTGGGCGTACATGTGGAAGGACCGTTCATCAACAAAATCCGCGCCGGCGCGCAGAACCCCGAATATTGCCGCGCCCCCACCGCCAAGGAATGGCAACCCATACTCAAGCACGGCAAGCTCATCACGCAAATGACCCTCGCGCCCGAGCTGCCCCGCGCCCTCAACCTCATCAAGGCCCTCCGTAAGAATGGCACCATCGCCAGCGCCGGCCACACCGATGCCACCGAAAAGGAACTTTTCCCTGCAGTCAAAGCCGGCCTGAATCAGGTCACGCACACCTTCAATGCAATGAGTAGCCTTACTAAAAAAGGCCCTTACCGCACCGCGGGAATGCTGGAGTTTTCGCTGGCGGATGACGATTTGGTTTGCGAACTCATCAGCGACGGCCAACACGTGCCGCCGGTTTTGATGCGAATGCTCTTCAACGCCAAACCGCGCGAGCAAGTGGTCATCATCACCGACGCCACCAAAGGCGCCGGCCTCAAGCCCGGCACCCAGTTTGAATTGTGCGGCATCAAAGCCAAAGTCACCCCCACCACCGCCGAAGTATTGGATGGCCGCGGCCTCGCAGGCAGCACGCTCACGATGATTCGCGCCGTGCAAACCGCCGTGGAACAAGCCAACCTCCCGCTCGTCGACGCCGTGCTAATGGCCACCCTCAACCCCGCCCGCCAACTCGGCCGCGACAACGAATTCGG
>JAPKDK010000014.1 GCA_028872645.1 Verrucomicrobiota bacterium | reverse complement strand
ACCACCGGATCCTCATTGATGCCGCAAAAGAAAAATCCGGACATCTGCGAACTCATCCGCGGCAAAACCGGCCGCGTGGTGGGTAATCTCGTTTCGCTACTTGTCACCCTCAAAGGATTGCCGCTCACATACAATAGCGATTTGCAGGAGGACAAGGAACGCCTCTTCGACACCACCGACACCGTGCGCAGCACCGTGTGCATCCTCGCCGCGATGCTGCGCGATACCGCCGTGAACACCAAAGCCTGCGCAGCCGCCGCGGACGATCCCTGCCTGCTCGCCACCGATCTGGTGGATTGGTTGGTGTTCAACGGCACCGCCTTCCGCAAGGCGCATCACGTGGTCGGCAAACTGGTGGCCGTTGCCGAAGCCAAAGGCAAACGGCTGGACAAATTAACTCCCGCTGAGTTGAAACAGGCCGATAAAAAACTCACCAAGGATGCAATGAAAGTGTTCGACCTCAAAGCGGCCATGGCACGCCGCACGATGCCGGGCTCGCCGGGCATTGTGGAATTGAAAAGTCGACTGGCCTATTGGCACAAATTTCTACGCCACTGATTGTGATATGGCGGCTACCGACGAAGCCGAAGAATTGCTTGGGCCCATCCTGCGCGATGTGTCGCGCGCGTTTTATCTGACCCTCCGCGTGCTGCCCGCCGCTGTGCGTCCGCAAATTGGCCTCGCCTATTTGCTCGCCCGCACCACCGATACAATCGCCGACACCGACCTCGTGCCCGCCGAGCAGCGCCTGCAAACACTGCGTCAATTCCGCGCGCGCATTCGCAATGATGCGGCGCCGCCCGTGGATTTTTCCAGCCTCGCTAACGAACAGAAAAACCCCGCCGAACGCACGCTGCTCCTACGCAGTGCCGATGCTCTGGACATGCTCGACCAACTTACCCCCGCCGACCGCGGTCAAGTGCAGCTCGTGCTCGAAACTATCACGCGCGGACAGGAAATGGATCTCGAACGCTTCGGCGATGGCAGCACGCTCATCGCCCTGCAAACCGCCGATGACCTCGATGACTACACCTATCGTGTGGCCGGTTGCGTGGGCGAATTTTGGGCACGCCTCACGCGCTCCCAATGTTTCCCAAACGCCCAACTCGACGACACCGTTTTCGTGGCCAACGCCATTCGTTTTGGCAAAGGCCTCCAACTCGTCAACATCCTGCGCGATCTCCCACGCGATCTCGCCAATGGCCGCTGCTATTTGCCCGCCATGGATCTCGCAATGGCCGGCTTGCAGCCCGAAGATTTGCGTGACGCCGCCAACTGGCCCAAGCTGAAACCCGTCTTCGAGCCGTGGCTCGCCAAGGCAAGAGGCCATCTCACCGCCGGCGGGCGCTACACGCTCGCCATCCCGCACGCGCACTATCGCCACCGTCTCGCCTGCGCGTGGCCCATCCTCATGGGCACAGCCACGCTCAACTGCGTGCGCGCCGCCAACCCGCTGCAACCCGAGCCGCGCCTCAAAATTTCCCGTAGCACTGTGCGCGGCATCGTCTGTCGCACTCTGTGGCGCGTGCCCTTCTGCGGCCCGTGGAATCGGCTGTTCACTGTCTGAATAATTTCAGCTTGCTTCCAAGCTCAGTTTTCCATACAAAATTGTTGAGGAGGTGAGGATGCATTCGCGACAAATTATAGCACTATTTCTGTGTGGCTGGATGGCAATCTTTCCCCTGCGTATCGGCGCAGGTGAATGCGACCCTAAACTGGGGCTGACCCCGCCAACACCGCGTCTCGATCTGGTTCCCGCAATGGGCTCCACCACCGCGCCGAAGCAGTCCACCCACCTTCCCAAAACTTTACCGCGCCGACACGAACGCACGGCCATTGAGTGGGCCGAACACCGACGGCAAACCGCCCGGCAACGCGCCAACGCCATCACGCATGTGAAACGCTCGCGCTGGACTCCCAACATCACGTACGCGCAAATTCAGGAAATTTACGACGCCAAAAAAACCGCGCTAGCCAAAGTGATCTCCGATGGTGGTTACCGCCGCACGTTAATTGTGCAGGCCAAAGCCCGTGCCTTGGCCGAGGTGAAGACAATGCTCGCCGTCCTGCGCGATCGACAAGCCGCCGAGCAACTCGCCCTTATCGAAGCCGTGGCCACGATGCGCTCGGCCAATCCCAATTACGATGAGGACGCCCTCCGCAATGCCATGACTGAGGCCCAACAACAAGGCGGCACGCGCGTTAATGCCCTGGAAGGCCTCCCCGTATTGCCCAACGCCACCGCGATGAATTACCCCGAAGGCGGCCCCAACATAATCGCCAAGCGCGCCCCCGAGCCCGCGGGTACGCCCAAGGAACAAGCGCAATCGAATGCTCTGCGAGATTTTAAAAAACAACTGGCATTGGAAAGTGTCATGCAGGCGCGGCAATCGAAGGAGTTAAAACAGCAGAAAATTTCCCACCGCGAGATGGAAAACAAACTCAGCGCACTGCTCGACCAATACGTGGCTGGGAAGATTAACGCACAAACCTACTACGAACAGCGCGAACAGCTCCTCAAAGCAGGCGGTCGTAAGTAGCCTTCACCTTTCCCCACCGGTTTGCCATAATCGCGCATGCACGATTTTCGTTACGTCAACGGACGACTCCATTGCGAGGGCGTTTCCATTGCCTCGCTCGCCAAGCAACACGGCACGCCGCTCTACGTTTACTCTTCCAAAACGCTCGCCGACCACTTCACCAAACTCAGTAACGCGCTCGCGCCGCTCGACCATTTGATTTGTTTTGCGATGAAATCCAATTCCAACCTCGGCGTCCTGCGCACGCTCGCCGATTTGGAAAGCGGGTTTGACACCGTCAGCGGCGGCGAAATCCAGCGCGCCATTGCCGCGGGCGGGAATCCCAAAAAATGCGTGTTCGCCGGCGTGGGCAAAACCGCCGAGGAAATCGCTTTCGCCCTGCGCAAAGGCATTTATTGTTTCAATGTGGAAAGCGAAGCCGAACTCGAACGCATCAATCGCATCGCCGGCAAGCTCAAGAAAATCGCGCCCATCGCCATCCGCGTGAACCCCAATGTGGACGCAAAGACCCACAAGAAAATCACCACCGGCACCTACGAAAACAAATTCGGCATCGCCATCGAAAAAATCCCCGCGCTCTACGCTCGCGCCGCGAAACTCAAGCACATCCGCCTGCGCGGGCTGCAAATGCACATTGGCTCCCAACTCACCCAAATAAAACCCTTCGCTGATGCCGTACGCAAAATCGCCCCGCTCGCGGTAAAGTTAAAAGCCAAACACGGCATCGAATTCATCAGCATCGGCGGCGGGCTCGGGATTATGTACGAGGACGCGCTCGTCAGTGGCAAAGCGGAATGGTGGAACAGCAAGGAGGCGAAGAACATTCTCACGCCGGAAAAATACGCCGCTACCCTCGTGCCGCTGTTGCAACCGCTCGGGCTCAAAGTACTACTTGAACCGGGCCGATTCATTTCCGGCAACGCCGGCATTCTCGTCACCAACGTGGAATACGTGAAGCGCACCGGCAAAAAATATTTCGCCATCGTGGACGCCGCGATGAACGATTTGCTGCGGCCCGCGTTTTACGAAAGCTACCACGAGATTGTCCCCGTGAAACAATCCAAGGCGCGCCCCGTGAACACCGATGTGGTTGGTGGCATCTGCGAAACCGGCGATACCTTCTGCAAAAACCGCCCCATCCCACGCGTGGCCGAAGGCGATCTCGTGGCCATCCTCAGCGCCGGTGCTTACGGTTTTGTGATGGCCAGCACTTACAACACGCGTCCACTGCCTGCTGAAGTTTTGGTGAAAGGCAAAGAATCCGCCCTTGTTCGGAAGCGTCAAAAGATAAAAAAAATCTGGGAGGAAGAAGCCACCGCCCCGTGGCAGAAGTAAATTATTTCGCCGCCGTCTTGGTGGGGCCTTTGAGTTTTTCGTACTCGGCCTTGAGCGCTTCCACCCGCTTTTGTTCAGCCGAAACGGTGACGGCTAGTTTACCGGCTTCGGCGGTTGACGTCTTGGCGGCGGTAGACTGGGTGGTCGCCGTCTTGGTCAGTGCGGCTACACGGTCATGGTGAATTATCCCAGCATTGGCGTGGGCGGCTTGGGCACTGGTCATCGCGGTGGCGGTGACGGTCACTTGCGCCTCCTTCGGCTTGATTTTTTCAGCTGCCATTTTGTCCATCGCGGCTTTGGCGTTGGTCGCTTCGGTTTTGCGTTGGGCAACTAACTTGCCGGCAACATCCATCGCGGCGGTCATCTTGGCCACAACGGCTTCGGCGGGCTTCCCGTTGGCCTCCACTGTTTTCGCGGCGGCATCCAATGCTTGGACCGACTTGGCGGCCACGACCATTTCTGCGTTCACGCGAGTGAGAATTGCAACGGCAGCAACTTTGGCAGTGGCCAACTCGGCAGCCGTCGCGCCCGTGGCAGTCACCGCGTTTTGCGCGGGCACTTGTTTAGCCGCCACGAGACCATCGCGTTTGGCTTTGGCGGTGTTGGCCACTTTGCGCTTGGCGGTCGCATCGGTTTGTTTGGCGGCGTAATCCACCTTGGCCTTGGCGAGATTGGCGGTGGTGGTGGTCACAATTTTTTGCGCGGCTGTAGCGGCTTGGGTTGCGGCGTTGGCTGCCGTGGTGACCTTGGCGACCTCGGCTTTTGCGGCGGCGAGTTCTTTATCGGAGACGGCCTTGGCGACGGGCGCGGCTTTCATCGCGGCGTTGGCTTTGGCGACTTGCGCAAGCACGACTTTTTGTTGGCCGGCGATGAGTTGATCGAGCGCGAGCTTGTCAGCAGCAGCGGCATTGCGCTTGGCAGCCGCAGCGGCTTGCTTGACGGCGTCATTGCCCGCACTGGCTTCGGCGGTTTGCGCGGCCATTTCGGCGGCGATGTATTTGTTGAGCGCGGCTTTTACGGCGGCGTTGGCGGCAGCTTGCGCTTTGTCGGCGGTAGCTTTGGTGACGGGCGCTTGCTTGAGCACGGCGGCGGCGGCGGCGACTTTGGCTTCGGCGGGTTTTTGTTTTTGCGCGATCAATTGATCGAGAGCGGCCTTGGTGGTGGCTTGCGTTTTTTGTTTCGTGGATAAATCGGATTTTTGTTTCGCCAAATCAGCGGCGAGTTTGTCCATCACAGCCTTCGTGGTGGCAGCGATTTTTTCGGACGCCTTGGCGATGTTGTCCGCACCGGTGAAGGCGGCGGTCGCAGCGTTGACCTCGGTGTTGATCGCCACGAGCACTTTGGCAGTATTCGCTTTGGCCGTGTTGGCTTGGGTGATAGCTTTGATGAGAGTGACGTTGATGAGTTCCACGGGCGCTTGCTTGGCGGCGGCAAGTTGGTCGTACGCGGTCTTGGCGGCGTTAGCTTTGGCGCGCGCAGCTTTGGCGGCGGCGGCGGCTTGAGCTTGGGCGGTCTTAGCGTTGGCCAGGTTTGTGCCGGCGGTTTTCATTCCGGCTTCAGTGGCGGCGATGGCTTTCGTGGCGGCGGTGACGGTTTCGCCCGCCTTGGCGACTTCGGCTTGGGCGGTGGTGAGGGCTTGGTCGGCCTTGGCTTTGGCGGCTTTGGCTTGGATGAAGACGCCGAGCTTATCGGCTTTCAGCTTCGCGAGGTCGGTCTTGCGGGCGGCGTCCAGCGCGGTTTGGGTGCCGGCGAGCGCAGCTTGAGCGGCTTTGGCAGTGGCCTGCAATTCGGAGAGCTTGGCTTGCTGCGCGGCGAGTTGGTTGCGGGCGGTGTAATATTCGCTGTACGTTTTGTTGAGTCGCAACAGGTCGGCGTCTTTTTGCGCGGCGGTGAGCGCGGCACCGGCGGCGGTGACTTTGCCTTGTTCGGTGTTGGCGGCGGTGGCGAGAACGCCCAGCAATTTGGTGAGCGCAACCTTGCCGGTCTTGGCGGCGTTCTGCGCCTCCGTGAGCGACTTGGCGGCGGCGGCGTTCACGGTGGTGGATTGGGTAACTTGCGCGTTGATAGCGGCGAGTGCCTTATCGGCGATGGCCTTGGCTGCGGTGGCATCGGTAAGTGTCTTGGCAGCGGTGGTGACTTTGGCTTGGGCGGCGAGTTTGCCGGCTTCGGCGGCGGCGGTGAGCGTTTTGTCGGCGGCGGCTTTGGCGGTGGTGGCGATCTTCACACTGCCGGTGGCAGTGGCAGCTTTGGTTTGGGCGGGCTTTTGCTTTTCGGCAATGAGTTTGGTGAGGGTGGCTTTGGAATCGGTGACCGCTTTTTGGCGCATGGTCACGGTGGTATCCAAGGCGGTCATTTGCGCCTTGGTTTTGGCGATGCGACCGAGCACGGATTGATGCGCGGCGGTGGCGGCTTTGGCGGCCGCAGCTTTGGCGTCCACCACTTTTTGCGCGGCGGTAAATTGATCGGCCATCGGGGCGGGGTTCAGTGCGAGTCGCGTGATTTCTTTGCCGTCGGCGGCGTTCCATACGTAAACTTCACCGTTCCAGTCAGTGGCGATGACGAGTTTGCCATCGTGGCTGGGAACGCCGGTGGAGGGGATGTCAGCAGGGAAAGTAAAAGAGCGCTTGGCGCTGCCGCTGGCGTTCCACAATGTGGCGCGGCGATTGCGGCCGACGGTGACAAGGTCGCCGTTTTGGGCGCGGCGCAGGCTGAGCGCGCCACCGCTGTGGGCGGTCCAGCTTTTGAGCTGACGGACTTCGTCGATGTTCCACATTTTGGCGGTGCCATCTTCACTGGAGCTGATGACGATGTTGGTACTGGCCCATTCGAGGCCGGTGATGCGAGCGCGATGGCCCATCAAACTTGCGGCGCGGCCGCCCGGTTCAGCTTCCCACACGTGAATGCCGCCGGCACGGTCGCCAGAGGCGACGTATTTGCCTTTGGGGCCGAAGCGCATTGCGGTGATCCAATCGGTGTGTTTTTTAATTTTATGGAGCAACTCGCCGGTGTCGGTTGAGAAAATACGCACGAACCGATCGGGGCCACCGTGGGCGATGTAGCGCTGGTCGGCCGAGATGTCAGAAGCAAGCACGGAGTCGAGGTCGTCGCCGACAGTCAAAATTTGTTCGCCCTTTGTGATGTCCCACACGGTTGAGAAGCCAAGATTTGCGCCGCGTCCGCCGCCGATGATGAGAAGTTTACCGTTGGCGCTGAAGTTGACGCTGTGCGGGTAGCCTTTGGGATAGGGAATGATGCCGGCGATTTTGAAAGTGTCGGTATTATAAAGGAGCACTTGGCGCTGGCTGCCGATGGCGACGAGCGGGGCCCACGGGCTGACGGCGATGGCAGTGGAAATGCTGGTGCGTTCGGTGCGCTGATAGGGGTCGAGCCCGAGCACCTCAACAGGCATCGGCGCGGGACCTTCGGGGCGTTTGCCGAGTGAATCGGGATTAAGCGCAAGATCGACCTTGGGTTTGGTGGCCATCACGGCTTTGGAGCCGTTGTCCTTGAGCAAGCCGCCGACGATCCACGCCTTGATGGTGGCAATCTCCGGATCGGTGAGTTTGCTCTTGGGCGGCATATTGGGCTCCTCGGCGTGAGTGACGAGCTGATAAAGAAGACTGTTATCCAAGTCGCCGCCGGCGACGACTTCGCCGGTCATCAGCGCGTCGTAACTGGCCAAATTGAGGTCGGCCTTCATCTTGTCCGGGTTGTGGCACTTGAGGCAGTTGTTGCGGAAGATGGGCAGGATGTTGTCCTCGTACGTGACTTTGTCCGCGGCGAATCCCGCGCCGGCGGCAACGAGGCCAGCGGCGAAGGCAATAGTTTTTAGGTTCCGAGTATTCATCGGTTTAAAAGTTCCCCCTTGGTTGTGTGCGCCCGCGTGGCGGGCGGCAAGATTAGTGATTAAAAATAAACTCCTTCGAGTTCAGTACGGCCCAAAATAAATCGTTTAACACCTCTTCCTCCGGTCGGCCTTCGGTGAAAAAGACCATCAGCTTGGCCTTCTCGGGAGCGGTGGGTTTGCGCGCGAGACAGCGCACGTAAAGATCGTCCACAATCTCGGAAGGCGTTTTGCCACCTTTAATGAGGTTGCGCACCACGCCGCCTCGTGTGTGCTTGCTGTTGACGGTATCGCCATTGAGCAAATGGAGCGCCTGCGAAAGATTGGGCTCGAGGGCCACTTCGCACGAGCACACCGTGGTGCGGGTGGCGCGGCCGAAGGTGGTGAGGAAAAACGTACTGGTGCCGCCGTCCACAATTTCCACCGCGCTGGAGCCGAGCGGCAGCCCGCGGAATTTGTTTTTGGTGTCAGTCACCTGGCTGATCATGTCCAGCAACACCTCGGCGCGCACGCGGCGAATGCTGCTCTTGGCGAAGTTCAGCGTGTCGTCTTTGTTGGAGTCCGTACTTTGCACGCTGCGCTGATAGGCGCGGGAAACGCAAATATCGCGCACGAGTTTTTTGAAGTTGTAGCCACTCTCCGCGAAGCGTTTACCCAGTTCATCGAGCAGCTCTGGATTGCTTGGCGGATTGCTGATGCGCACGTCGTCCACCGGTTCCACGATGCCCACACCCATGAAATGGCCCCACACGATGTTGGCCATATTTTTGGCGAAGAAAGGATTCTTCGGCGAAGCCAGCCAATTGGCCAAGGCGATGCGGCGATCCTCGCCGCTCTTCAACGGGAAACCGGAACGCATTTTTCCATTGGCGTCCTTGGTAATCTCCGGACCATCGGCACCGAGAAATTTGGGCGGCATATCGCGATTGCCTACTATGTGGCGCACGCCGCCGCTGCGGCGATTGTAAATAATGGTCTCGCGGTTATCCTCACCGGTCTTGCGGCCCACTTGCGCGAAGAAAGCGGAGAAGCTGTAATAATCATCCATCGTCCAGCGATCGAAAGGATGGTTGTGGCACTGGGCGCATTGGATGCGCATGCCCATGAAAATCTGCGCGGCATTCTCGGTGAGCTTTTGCGTGTCGCGCTCCACTTGATAAAAATTGCCGGGGGGATTGCTGAACGTGCCGCCGCGCGCGCCGAGCAGTTCGCGCACAATTTTATCCATCGGCTGATTCTGTTCGAACTGATCGCGCAACCACTCGAAATAAAGCACGGCGTTCTTGTAATAAAAGTTGTTGTTCTGAGTGCGGATTTGAAGTAGCTCGGCCCACTTCATTACCCAAATCCGTACAAACTCCGGACGGGCGATCAACTCATCAATGAGCTTCTCGCGCTTGGCCGGCGATTTGTCAGCCACAAAAGCCACGACCGCCTCGGGGGTGGGCAGCCCACCGATCACGTCAAGATAAGCGCGCCGGATGAACGTGTTGTCATCGCAAAGGCCGCTAGGCGTGATGCGGATTTTCTTAAGCTTATTGTGTACGAACTTGTCGATGTAATTGGCCTCGAGCTCCTTGGGGAACTTGAAGTTATCCATCTTCGGAATCACGAGCACCTGCGTGCCCACGGTGATTTGGTCGTAGCGCGCCATAATGAATGACTCACCACGTTGACCGGCGGTCATCATGCCTTTGCCGTCAACCTTGGTGGAGACATCGTTATTGGTAATGAACATTGTCTCGTGCGTGACATCGCGGATGGAGCCGTCGCTGTAAACGGCGCGCACGATGATTTGTTGCTGCGCGCCTTCGCCCTCGCGCACGGATTGTTTTGGATGAATCTCGAGATTCAAAACCTTCTGCGTGCCGGCCGGATCATTGGGCGCGCCCGTTTCCAACCAGCGCACGATCGTTTTATAAAGCGAACTCTCCGCGTCAATCACTTTACCGCCGGTGTGCGTCACGCGGCCGGTGGCTTTCTCGAGCAACAAACTATCATGCGGCAAGGCAAGATTGATGCGGCGACCGAGATTTTCCCGGGTGATGGATTGGTAATCGCTTTGCGGATTAAAGCCGAAAAGCGACAGCCGAAAACCATCCTTGCCGCTGGCCGCGCCGTGGCAACTGCCGGAGTTGCAGCCGCCTTTGGTAAAAGTGGGCATCACGTCGAGGCTGAATCGCACGGGCCGCTCCTCGGTGGCTTTCTCCACCTTCACCGGCACAGTAAGCGTGCGGCCGGCAAACTCAATCTTCAGCGAAGTCTCGCCATCGGCCACGGGGCGGATGATGTGATTTTCAAACTTCACGAGTTTGGGATCGGCAAAGGTATATTTCGCCACGGCGGTAACATCGCGCGTGGTGCTGTCGGCATACGTAGCTTGCACCATCAGTTGCTGCTTGGCGCGCAGCGTCACAAGGCGGGCGTCCTTCGGGTACACCTGCAAATCCACCAAATCCTTCGGGGCCGCGCTGAGCAACAACGGTGCGGCGAGGAGAGCGAGCAATGTTTTTTTCATAATATAAAAATGGGTTTGGTTGAAGAATTACTTGGCGGGAACCGCTTTGCCTAGCGAACCGACCGAGGGCTTTTTGATGGAGGGTGGCGCGGGCGGCACATTAATGCGCAACGTGCCCCGGCCGCCAAGCGTTTGGGTTACGGTGTGACCAGTGTGGTTCAGCGTCATTTTACAGTACACCGTACGGTGCAATCCGGCGCGGGCATTGTCGGCCACGGTGATGGGGAAAGTCAGCCCCTTGGTGTCCTGCGTCATCTCCAGCTTAGTGGTAGTGGTGCCAGCGGGGAGGCCAACCAATTCCACGGTAGCGGTTCCAGGGAATTTTGTTTTGTTGGTGAACTCGCATTTCAACGCCGTGGGATATCCCTGCGTGGTGGTCGCGGGGATAATTTTGCCAACCATAAAATAATCAGCAATCTTTAGCGAAGTAAGCTGGGTGGAAACATACGCCGTGCCGCCACTGACGGCGGCGGTGCCAAGCATTGCGATTTTGTGGTCAAGAATCTCCGCGGCGGAATTAGCGCTGAAGAGGTAGGTGATTTCATTTTTTCCGGCGGGGATATTGATGTTCGAGCTGCAACTGAGTCCCGATGGGCGCGTGAGCATTCGCACGTTTATATTGCCCTTGAAGCCCTCCTTGCGCTCGGCAATAATCTTGAGTGGTAGCGTGCCTGCGCGCACCAGCGGCGCTTTGATTTCCTCGATGCGGATTTTGAATGGCAATTCTTCTACGACCACCACGGCCATTTTGTCCACCCACGTTTTATAATACACGCCGCGGTTGCCATTCTGTACAAGATCGTAATTTTGCCAAATGCCACCGCTGATGTCGGCGACTTTTTCGCCCATCAGCTTGCCCATCAAATCGCCAAGCGTGCCGCCGATGGGCGCATCGGCCGCGGCTTCAAACACGATTGTTTGAGACGATTTATTGCTGGCCATCGGCGCGGCGTGCAGAGTGATGCCCGGAGGAAAATCTTTGGTGCTCAGCGCGAGCGCACCGCCGAAGTTGCCGCGACGTGCCTGAATTACGAGCGGGAAGCGATTGCCGCGCGCCACCACAACGTTCTTGCGCGTTTGCGTGTTGTAGCGACTGGTGTCCAGCACGTACAAGCTCAGCGTGGGCACGCGGGGCTGAAACTCCACGCGATAGGTGTAGTCTGGGCCGCCGTTGCCGAGATGGTCGCGGATGCGCAGGGTGTACTCGTCATCGGCGGGGACTGTCCAGCTGATGTAACTGTCGGGGCCACCGGAGTCATCATTGCTGGCGAGGTTGCGGCCATCTTTGTTGCAAATAGACATCACCGTATCGATGGGTGACCGCAGTTTGCGGGCGTACACGCGCACGTCAAATCGTTGGCCTTTTTTGGCAGTGAACCGGAACCAATCCTCGTCGCCCTTGTTTTGGATAATGCCATTGAGCGCGAACGGCAACGGCGCTTCGATGAGGCGCGCTTCGCCCACGGAATTGTTTGGCTCGGCCTCGAGTTCGTTGGGGAAAGGCGACACGCGCACTTTGTTGCCCGACGGCGCCACCACGCCTTCCGCTTGCGGGAAAACGGCGAGGTCACGGAAACACGGTTGGTTTTGCTGGCCGAAGGTAGCCTCAAATGATTTGGGCTCGAGTGCGGTATATTTCTGTTTGAAATCCCCGGCGACTGGGTCAATGAATTTCACTTCCAATTCTTTGCCCTCTTGGCCGCCCGCGGGATACACCGCCGTGGGTCGCGGGAACGTACCCACGTGCAACCGATAACCGCCCAGCGCGCCGTACGAAGTTTCGCGCAGCTCGATGGTGTACACTTCATCGCCCTTGGCCACGGCGCTCACAAAACAATCCTGTACAAACAACGGCGTGTCATCCGAACGCGCCACGATAAAGCCTTTGCTGTCCACGATGGCCACGTACGGATCATAAAATCCACGGCCCAATCGGATGCTTTCCACTTCGGCGGAAATGCGCTGGCCTTTTTTTACAGCCACCGCGTAGCGATCCACCGACTCGGCGACCACAGAACCGGCCACCGTGCAGTTGAGCGGCAATGTCTGCGGGCCTTCGCCCACCTTGGGTGCTACCTTGAGCACCATCGGGAATGGCCCCACGAAAAATGTGCGCAGCTCCGTCACACCACCCCGTGTACGGACGCGCGCTTTGTGCTCGCCGAGCGGGCAATTGCCTTCGGCCTTGATAATCGCTTTAACAAAGCGATCATTCTTCTCGGTGATTTTCACCAGCGTCACGCCCGGATGATAAAAGAAAATATCCTCCACGTCCGCGAGGCGTTGGCCACGGAAAATGATCTCCGTCTCCGTGCCAATTTGCACGCCTCCCGGCGAAAGAGAACTCAGGCGCGGGTCCACCGCCGCCGCGTTGCCAACGAGCCCGGCCAAACCAAGCATTAAAATCCAGTGTTTCATCATTTTCATTTTTGCGTTTTTGCGTTCCTGTAAACGCGCGGGGCAATGGTCCTTGCGGATCAATGCCCCGGGCGGTTGTTTGATGGGTTGAAAAAGCCGCCGAGGTTAAACCAGAGCTTCCTTCACGATTTCACCATCGTAATTGATTGGCATCGGGCGATTGCCCGGGCCCACCAAACGGCGTTGCGGATCGATACCGATGAGGCTGTAAACCGTGGCCGCCCAGTCCGGCACGTGCACCGGATCTTCCTCGGGCTCCGCGCCAGTGGGGTCGGACATCCCGTGAATGTAACCGCCCTTAACTCCGCCGCCGGCCATCACCACGCTGAATACCTTCGGCCAGTGATCGCGTCCGGCCGTAGCGTTGATCTTCGGTGTGCGGCCAAATTCACTGGTCACCAAAACTAACGTGTCTTCCAACATCCCGCGTTGATCGAGATCGCGAATGAGCGCCGCGAAGGCCTGATCGAACGCGGGCATTTGGGCAGCATTGGATGCAGCAATGTTGCTGTGATGATCCCAACCGCCATAAGTCGTGCTCACCATCCGCACGCCAGATTCCACCAAGCGCCGCGCCAACAGGAAGCGGCCGCCAGCGGTGTTGCGCCCGTACTCGTCGCGCAGTTTGGCCGGTTCTTTATTGAGATCAAACGCATCGCGCGCGTCCGGCGAGGAAATCATCGCGTAAGCGCGTTGATAAAAACTGTCCATGCCCGCCAGCGCATCGCTCTTTTCGAGCGCACTGAAATGGCTGTCCACAATCGAGCGCATATCGCGGCGTTTGCCAAAGCGCTTGGCATCGATGCCGCTGGGCAGCGCAAGATCCCGCACGCGGAAATTGGCGTTGCCCGGATCCGAGCCCAGGCTGAACGCGCCGTAAGCGCTGCCGAGATAACCCGTGCCGCCACTGCCGCTTTGGCTCGGGATAGCCACGTAAGGCGGCAAATTTTTGCGCGGGCCAAACTCGTGGCTCACGATCGAGCCGATGCTCGGGAAAATCACCGCCGGACTCGGGCGCACACCGGTCATCATATTATGCGTGCCGCGCGCGTGCGCTGCCTCACCGTGGGTCATCGAGCGTATAACCGTCAGCTTGTCGGCCACCTTGGCGGTGTTTTTGAGGTTCTCCGAAAACCGCTCGCCGGTGTTCGTCTTCACCGTGCCCAACGGGCCGCGGTATTCCGCCGGCGAAAGATACTTGGGATCCCACGACTCCTGATGCGCCGAACCGCCCGGCAGGAAAATGTTGATGATGTTCTTCGCCTTGCCCGGTTTGCTGGGCGTGGCCACATCCTTCCAATCCTCGCCCGCGGCTTGGGCTTCGAGCGACAGGAAGTCGCCCAGCGTAAGCCCCAGCCCGAGGCCGCCCAAGGCGCCTACGGACAGAAAATCACGTCGATTGGGGTTGGTGGCATGGTCGTTGCCGCCACAGAATTGATAGCCGGTTTTTTTGCTCATAATTTGGATCTGGTAAGTTTGCGCTTCTATGACACTTTTGTGCGTCTGGTTTCGACCACCAATTTTGTGAATCTATTCACAAAAAAGCAACGCAAAAACACCTTTTTTTGGCCTAGTTTTTAGGGCCTTTTTCGGACAAAGCACTCCTTTTTCCGCACGCCGGACGTTGACCGAAATGCGCCAGCGCACTACACAAGGGCATGCACCGCACGTTCATTTTAATTTTCCTCCTCAGCGCACTTCCATTACGCGCCCAAATTCAGGCGCCCAAAACTCCCTTTGACGACTATCTCGTGGCGCCCTTACGCGTGCATCGGCTCGTCACTCCCGGCGAGCTGAACCTCACCACCACGCTGGAGGAAAAGGATCTCCATCGCATTTTTGAAAAGGTCAATCGCATCTGGGGCCACGCCGGCGTGCATTTCGCGTTGGAGTCCATCCTCACCGAACCCGCCGCCAATCCCAATGCCTATCGCCAAAACTACAAATCCCGCCAACTCCGCTGGCTGCTCGCCATCCGCCCCAAGGCCAGCCGCCAGGCCGATTGTTTTCACATCTATTACATCAAACGTTTCCTCGCCAATGGCGTGTACATCGGGCGCGATGGGATGTTTGTGAAAGACCTCGCCCGTTTGCGCAACGTGGAAGGCGGCGTGGGTGAGCCCATCCCGCGCGTCACCTCGCACGAACTCGGCCACGCCCTCACTCTGCGCCATCGCCAAGCCATCACCAACCTCATGGCCAGCGGCACTTCGGGCTGGACGTTTAACGAAGCCGAAATCAAACAAGCCCGCGACGCTGCAAAAAAATTAAAATGGATCCGCACCGCCCCGGAAATTTTGAAGCAAGCCGATGCCCTTTATAAGAAGGGCGACAAAAAGAAAGCCGCCGCGCTCTACCGCCAACTCGCCGCCATCCCCCTGCGCTGCCCTGAAACTGCCCGCGCCGCCAAGCGCGCCAACTAAGGCTTCCCGCTGAAGGGCGGATATCGATCCGACAACATCGTGCAGTACGCCATTACGCGCAATCCCCAGCGCAAGTTGCCCACCTGAAAATCGTGCATTCCTTTCGGGTATTTCCCAGTAAACAACACCGCAAACCAAGCCACCACTAGCAGCACGCATCCCGCAATTTGCCGAAAGAACAGGCAAATCCCGTGCGGAACGCCCACATAAATTCCCGCAAAAATCCGCAACACACAATGCAACCGGCCCGACGTCGCCGGACGCGCAATCTCCAAGCCCGCTCCATCCCCTTTGTTCCCCATCCCGAACGCCGGATAACCGTCCATCAAATTCACAACCCTCGCCATCCAGCGCACCGACCACTGATGCACGCTCACCACAAAATCATAAACCCCCGCCGGATAACTCCCCGTAAACAAAATTGCAAACCAAGCAATCAGCGTGCACACATTCATCGCCAAGCCCAAAAACATTAGGCAAATCGCGTGCGGCAGTATCAAATAAAAAATGCCCAAAAACGTCCGCAACAACAACTGCCCGCGCGAGTACTCCGTTTGATGCTGAATGTTTAGCACCACTTCGCCGCCGCCACCCGCAAGCTGCGGCGGCCCGCCTTCGATCACAATATCGCCCGGCCCGCCAACCGCGGACGGCTGCACCACCTGTGTCACCGGCGTCCATTCCGGCAGTCCTTCGTACCAAGCCATCGTCTCCGGCGTCACCGCGCCACTCACCAACATTGCTTGGATTTGTTCCGTCGAATAGGGCCCGACTTGTTCGCCGTTTATGAAGAGATAGATTTGCATAATGCGCGTGCTGGATGCCTTCGTCCTCCTAACGAAAACAGGGATACCCTACCGGAAAAGTTTTACGGCCTCAAGCTTAGATGAACACTTCGCATTTCGGCAGCGCCTCTTCCAGCGCCGCCACCGCCGCCGGTTCCAGCGGATTGCTGTACAGCCACAGTTGCTTGAGCTGCTTGAGTTCACACAACGGCGCGAGGTCGGTGATGTGGTTTTTTTCCAGATACAAATAGCGCAACCCAACCAGTTCGCGCAGCGGCCCCGCGTCGGCAATTCCCGCGCGCGAGAGGCCCAGCATTTTCAGCGCGGGCAACCCGCGCAAGCCCGCCACTAATTGCGTGAGGTCGGTTGCATCCACTTCATCCAATTTCACAGATTCCACCTGCGCCAACTGCACCGCCGCCAGTTCTCCTTCCGGCCATTGCAAAGCCGCGCGCACCGCCTTCTCCAGTGCCTCCGGCCAATCCGCCGGCACCGCCGCCGGCACCCGCAACGCCACCGCCGCCGGCGCGCCACAGTGCGGACACACCGGCGCCGTGGTGCTCAGCGGTTGGCTGCATTCAGTGCAGATGGCCATGCTCATGCCGCCACTTTACCCTGTCCCCGACCCTGACACAACCTGCGGAATAACTAACTATTTTAGTGATAGGGGATTGCCAAAACCGGACCGGATATTAGAGTGGAACCAATGAACGCCAACTCCTCCATTCTCGCCGCCTTCGCCACGATCGGCATGATGTATGCCGCGCGGTTGGCCGGCATGGATTGGGAGTTCACCTTGCTGGTGGGCTGCTGCATCGGCCTCACAGCAATGCAGGGCCTCAAGCACAAAGCAGAACAGAACGAAGTGGCGCGCCAACGCAAAGCCGCCGACGATGCCACCCGCGCTTCCGAGGCTGAATCCGCAGCGGCCCGCTCGCGCAAGGGCAAGAAAAGCGCGCGGCGGTAGGTTGACTTGCGTTGACACTTCGCACACGCGCGTTATCCTCCGTGCAACCCTTTTACGGATTATGCGCACTCTACTTTTTGCTCTCATTGGTTTGCTCACTTTTTCGCTCCCGGCCAAAACTCGCAAGCCGCCCACCAACGTCGTCATCATTTTCATTGATGATATGGGCTACGCGGACATCGGGCCTTTTGGCGCCAAAGGATACGCCACGCCGCACCTCGACCAAATGGCAAAGGAGGGGCGGAAGTTTACGGATTTTTATGTGACGCAAGCCGTGTGCAGCGCATCGCGGGCGGGGTTGTTGACCGGCTGTTACAACGTGCGCGTGGGCATCCTCGGCGCGCTTGGGCCGAAGGCGCGGCACGGCATCAATTCCAGCGAAATGACAATCGCGGAACTCTGCAAACAGAAAAACTATGCCACCGCGTGTTACGGCAAATGGCATCTCGGGCATCACCAGAAATTTCTGCCGATGCAGCACGGCTTCGATGATTACTTTGGTCTGCCGTACTCGAATGATATGTGGCCGTACCATCCGGGCGTGCTGCATTTGCCGATGGAAGAACGCCTGAAACGCTGGACGCACCTACCACTGATCGACGGCAACGCGGTCATCAACCCCAAGGTCACCGGCAAAGATCAGGAACAACTCACCACGCAATACACCGAACGCGCAGTGTCGTTCATTGAGAAAAATAAAGCGCGGCCCTTTTTCCTCTACGTGCCGCATTCGATGGTGCACGTGCCGCTTTATGTTTCCGAAAAATTCAAAGGCAAAAGCAAAGCCGGTTTGTTTGGCGACGTGATGATGGAAGTGGACTGGAGCGTGGGCCAAATCCTCGGCACGCTGCGCAAGCACAAGCTCGATAAAAACACACTCGTCATTTTCACCGCCGACAACGGCCCGTGGCTGAGCTACGGCGACCACGCCGGTTCCGCCTCGCCGCTGCGCGAGGGCAAGGGGACGATGTTCGACGGCGGTTGCCGCGAGAGCACGTTGATGTGGTGGCCGGGCACCGTCCCCGCCGGCAGTGTGTGCAAGACGCCGGCGATGACGATTGATATTTTGCCGACCGTCGCTGAATTAATTGGCGCGAAATTACCGAAACAAACCATCGACGGCAAAAGCATTCTCAACCTCATCACCGGCACCAATGATCAGAGCCCGCAAGAGGCGTATTATTTCTATATGGGCGGCCAATTGCAGGCGATTCGGATGGGGAAATGGAAGCTGCATTTCCCGCACGGCTACCGGACGATGGGCGGCAAGCCCGGCGGCAAGGGCGGCATTCCCACGCGCTACAGCTCCGCCAAAATCGGCCTCGCGCTGTTTGATATGGAAAATGACATCGGCGAAACCACCGACGTGAAGGGAAAATATCCCGACGTGCTCGCCAAGATGAAGGCGCTCGGCGACGCCATGCGCAAAGACCTCGGCGATAACCGCAACCCCGGCACCGGCCGCCGGCCCGCAGGGCGTCTTTAATGGACAGCAGCGGGAGCGTCCGCCGTAATTTCCTTTACCTCCGCGCGCGGCGGGTGAACACTCCCGCCCATGAAAACCACTCGTTTCCTTCTGGCGTTCGCGTGTGCCTCGGCCCTGTTGCTGGGTTGGGGTTGCAATAAATCAACCGACCCCAAAAAGAGCACTGTCACGGTGGCCTACGTGACCAATGGCGTGGATCCGTTTTGGGATCTGTGCGCCGCTGGCGTGCGGATTGCGGAAAAGGAATTTGACATCAAATGCGAAGTGCACATGCCCACCAAGGGATTGGTGGATCAAAAGCGCATCATGGAAACCCTGCTGGCCAAGGGCATTGACGGCATTGCGATTAGCCCGATTGATGCGGAGAATCAAACGGCATTTATCAATGAGGCCGCCAAGCAAACCAAGCTCATCACACACGATGCTGATGCGCCGGACAGCAACCGGATGCTGTACATCGGCACCAACAATTACAAAGCCGGCCGCGCGCTGGGCAAACTGGTGAAAGACGCCCTGCCCGAGGGCGGCGAGGTGATGATCTTCGTTGGCCGCCTCGAGCAGCTCAATGCCCGCCAACGCCGGCAAGGGGTGATCGATGAGTTGCTGGGCCGCCCCGAGCAGGAATTGACCAGCGCGAAGTTTGATCCCGTGGACGCCAAAAATCTCAAGGCTGAGGGCTCCAAGTACATCATCCTCGATACCCGCACGGATAATTTTGACAAAGCCAAGGCCAAGAGCAACGCTGAGGATACGATCACCAAATACGAAAACGTGGCCTGTATGGTCGGCTTGTTCGCCTACAATCCGCCCGCGTGTTTAGACGCCATCCGCGAAGCCAACCGTACAGGGAAAATAAAAGTGTGCGGATTCGATGAACCTGACGCGATGCTGCAGGCCATCAAGGACGGCACTGCGCAGGGCACCATCAGCCAGCAACCGTGGAAGTACGGCTACCAATCGGTGAAGGCGATGAAGCGCATTCTCGATGGCGACACCGCGTTCATTCCGGAAAATAAATTTATGGAAGTGCCGTTCCTCGTGGTGACCAAGGAAAACGTGGACGAGTTTTGGGCCACCAAAAAGAAGATGGCCGAGCTGGGCAAACAATAAATATGGCTGCCCCAGCAACACCGCTGCTGGAGGTCCGTGGCTTGGGCAAACGATTCCCCGGCGTGCGCGCCCTGCACGACGCACACCTCACCCTCGCCCACGGCGAAGTGCTCGCGGTAATCGGCGAAAATGGCGCGGGCAAAAGCACCCTCATGAAAATTCTCGCCGGTGTGCAACCGGCCGACGCTGGCGAAATTTTTATTGACGGCCAGCCCGTGCAATTCCAATCCGTGCGCGAAGCACTGGCTCAAGGCGTGGCGCTGATTCATCAGGAGCTCAACCTCGCCGCCAACCTCGACCTCGCTGCCAATATTTTTCTTGGGCGCGAGCCGCATCAGTTTGGCTTCATCGACCACGCCAAACTCCACGCCGAAGCCGCGCAGCATCTGCAGCGTGTCGGGCTCGATTTGCCCGCCGATACGCTCGTGGGCGATCTACCCATCGGCCGCCAGCAACTCGTGGAAATCGCCAAGGCCCTTTCCTGCGAGGCGCGCGTGCTCATTATGGACGAGCCCACCAGCAGCCTTTCGCAACACGAAACCGAAACGCTCCTCGAAGTCGTCCGTGATCTCCGGGCGCAGGGCATCAGCGTCATTTATATTTCGCACCGCCTCGGCGAAGTGACCGAACTGGCCGACCGCGTCCTCGTGCTGCGCGATGGCGAAAACGCCGGCGAACTCAGCCGCAAAGAAATCGATCACAACGCGATGGTGCGACTGATGGTCGGGCGCGACCTCGAACAGTTTTACGACCGCAAACAACACGACCCCGGCGACGTCGTGCTGGAGCTGGATGCGGTACGCACCCCCGCACATCCGCACGCGGAAATTTCGCTGCAACTGCGCGCCGGCGAAATCGTGGGCATCGCCGGTCTCGTGGGCTCGGGGCGCACGGAATTGTTGCAAACCATTTTCGGCGTCACACCCGCTATGGGCGGCCGGATGCGAATGGCGAGCGAACCCTTTGCCCCGCATAATCCGCGCGAAGCCATTCGCGCCGGGCTTGCGCTCGCGCCGGAAGACCGCAAGCAGCACGGGCTTATTTTACAAATGGCCGTGCGCGAAAATGCCAGCCTCGCCAGCCTCAGCCGCGATCAGCAAAATGGTTTCCTCAACTTCAATGCCGAAGAAAAAGTCGCCACCGAAGCCGTGGAACAACTCGCCATCAAAACCCCCGACCTCGACCAAGCCACCGTGAATCTCTCCGGCGGCAATCAGCAAAAAGTCGTGCTCGGCAAATGGCTCGCGCTCAAGCCGCGGGTGCTGTTGCTCGACGAACCCACGCGCGGCATCGACGTCGGCGCCAAGCGCGAAATGTACCGACTCATGGAACGACTCGCCGCCGACGGCGTGGCCATATTGTTTGTCTCCAGCGAATTGGAGGAAGTGCTCGGCATGGCCGACCGCGCACTGGTGATGCACGAAGGCCGCCTCGCCGGCGAGTTGGCGCGCGATCAATTATCCGAACAAGCCGTAATGCAACTCGCCACCGGCACACCGCTTGCCGCCTGACCACAATCATGAAAAAAAATATCCTCGGCATCCTCGGCCTGCTCATTGCGATTTTCGTGATCACTGCCGTGCTGAACCCTAAGTTTGTCAGCGCATACAACATGCAAAACCTCGTGAAGTGGTCGAGCCTCTACTCCATCATGGGCGTGGGCGTGGCGTTCGTCATCATCACCGGCGGCATCGATCTTTCCATCGGATCGGTCATCGGCCTCACCGCTTCGCTGCTGGCTTTCACCCTTGGCAAAAACTGGGATCCCGTTGTCGCCATTTGCGCCATGCTCGGCCTCTCGGCGCTCATTGGCCTCATTCACGGCTTGCTCATCACCAAAGCCAAACTGCAACCTTTTGTCGTCACCCTGTGCGGGCTTTTAATTTATCGCGGAATGGCCCGATGGACCACCGATAACCAATCGATGGGCTTCAAGGGGCACGACCAGTTGAATGAAATTTTCAGTGGAAAGATTCCCATCACCGACACCTTCGCCCTGCCGATGCCCTTTGTTTTTTTGGTCGTCATCGCCGTGGCCGCCGCGTTGTTTCTCAACCGCACCATCTGGGGCCGCTATCTGCTCGCCCTCGGCAACAACGAGGAAGGCGCGCGCTACAGCGGCATCCAAACCGACAACCTGAAAATTGCCGCCTACGTCATCTGCTCGCTGCTCGCCGGCATCAGCGGATTACTTTTTGCCTTTGAATTGGATTCCGTGCAACCGGCGCAGACCGGCGAATTTTATGAACTCTACGCCATCGCCGCCGCCGTGCTCGGCGGTTGCAGTTTGCGCGGCGGCGAAGGCGGCATCCTCGGCGTCATCATTGCGGCGGCGGTCATTCGGCTCATTTATAATTCCATCAACATGCTCGGCATTTCCACCCACCTCGAGTACGCCATCCTCGGCATCGTCATCCTCGCCGGAGTGGTGGCTGACGAACTCCTCAAACGCTACACCGCCAAACGCGCGGCCCAGTAGGGACACGCACAGCGCGTTCCTACCCTCACGCCTCAAATTCCTGACGGGAATTGTTTTCCAAAAACGTTTCAATCTCCGACGTAAACGTGTCCCCAAACTCTTTTAACTTCTTGTCTCCCACGCCGTGGATGAGGCCGAAGGCAGCGGGGGTGATGGGATATTCGCGGGCCATATGGCGCAATGCCACGTCGGAAAATACAATGTACGGCGGCACGCCGCGTTCGCTGGCGAGGGTGCGGCGCAATTCGCGCAGGCGATCGAACAACGCCTCGTCGCACGCGAGATCGCCCACGCGGGGTTTGCGTTTCTTCTCTTTAGTTTTGGACACGGCAGGTTGTGTTAATTCCAGCGGGGTACTCCGGTTGCCAGAACGAAGCCAATCGATGCCGTCGGCGGTGAGCTCCAGCACACTCATTTGGCCGGGCGTTTGGTGGAGGAAATTCAGCCGCATCAACTCGCGCGCGATAGCTTTCCATTCGTTGCGGCCGAACTCGTCGCCGATGCCGTAAGTGGAAAGCTGTTCGTGGCCCCATTTGCGCACCGCTTCCGTGTCGCCGCCGGTGAGCACTTCCACCAAATGATTCAGCCCAAAATCGAATCCTGACTTTTCGCGAATACGAAATGCGCACGATAACATTTTCTGCGCCGCCACGGTGCCGTCGAAAGTTTGTTTTGGTTCCAAACAATTATCGCACGCGCCGCAGTTTTCTTCCGCATACGTTTCGCTAAAATATTCGAGCAACGAACGGCGACGGCAATCGCGGGTTTCCGAGTAGTGCACCATTTGCTGGAGCATATTGCGGGCGATCATTTGCTCGTGCTCATCGGTTTTCTCCATGATGAAGCCTGTTTGCTTGGCGACATCCGAGGCGTTGAAGAGCAGCACGCATTCGGCCGGCAACCCATCGCGGCCGGCGCGGCCGGTTTCCTGATAATAGCCCTCGAGGTTTTTTGGCAAATCGTGATGGATCACGAACCGCACGTCCGGTTTGTCAATGCCCATGCCGAAGGCGATCGTGGCGCACACCACGCGCACCTCATCGCGAATGAAAGCCTCCTGGTTTCGCGCGCGCACTTTTTTGTCGAGCCCCGCATGATACGCGGCGGCGCGCACGCCGTTTTCATTGAGCATCTCGGCCAGCCTCTCCGTGCGGGCGCGGCTGGAACAATAAATGATGCCACTGTCCTCCGGTTGTTTGTTGACCCACTCGAGCACTTGCCGTTGCGGCTGCGCGCGCGGGAGGACGCGGTAAACCAAATTAGCGCGATCAAAGCTGGCCACGAATTGCGACGGCTCGCGCAATTTCAATTGGGTGACGATGTCCGCCCGCACACGGTCAGTGGCCGTGGCGGTGAGCGCCATAAAAGGCAGCTTGGGAAAACGCAATCGCAGCTCGGCAATCTGGCGGTATTCCGGCCGAAAGTCATGCCCCCATTCGCTGATGCAATGGGCTTCGTCGATGGCGATGGCTTCGGGCTGCCATTGGGCGAGCCGATCGAGCATCCCATCGAGCATCAACCGCTCGGGCGCGACGTAGAGCAGTCGATACTCGCCATCATACAAACCGGACAAACGGCGGCGTGCTTCGTCGGCATCAAGAGTGGAATTGAGAAACGTAGCCGGCACACCCGCTGCCTGCATCGCGTCCACTTGATCTTTCATCAACGCGATAAGTGGCGACACCACCACCGTGAGCCCTTCGCGGGCAAGCGCGGGGAGTTGGTAGCAGAGCGACTTGCCGCCACCGGTGGGCATCAGCACAAACGCATCGCGCCCCTCGAGCGCGGTGCGGATAATTTCCTCCTGCAAAGGCCGAAAAGAATCGAAACCAAAATAACGCTTGAGCAATTCCAACAAGTCGGGTGAGGACATAATTGGAAAGTAAAAAGAGGGGAGCCGAAAGTCAAAAGTTTAGGAAATAAATCCTTCTTTTTGTGCTCGGCTCCCTGCAAACAAAAAAAGGGCGCCCCGAAGGGCGCCCTTGTGATTGGTTTACGAGATCAGACTA
>JAPKDK010000198.1 GCA_028872645.1 Verrucomicrobiota bacterium | reverse complement strand
CACGGAAATCATCACGCCGGGTTCGCGCAAGAATCGGGCGTATGATTTCCGTGCGGAGTTTGTTTTCCCAAATATACGGCGTAGACCAATTGCTCTTTTCGCCCTCACGCTTGACACTCCAAATTTCACTGCCCGTTTCCGCATCCAACGCCACCAAAAACGATTGTTGTTCGTTGTCGTTTACGATGTAAAGCCGCCCTTTATGCAACACCGGCGAAGCGGCAAGCCCCCAGCCATAACGCGTCCTGTAAGCCGGCCATTCTTTTTTCCACAGAAACTTGCCGGCCACGGTGTAGCAATAGAGTCCTTGATTGCCAAAGTAGGCGTACACACGCTCCCCATCCGTTATGGGTGTTTCAGAGGCGTAGCTGTTCTTGATGTGAATGCTGCTCTGAGGCATGCCAGAGTGTGCAGTTTTTTCCCAAACGATTTTTCCCGTTTCTAGGCTCAAACAAATCACCTTCCAATGGTGCTTTCCTGTTGGCGGCGATTTGCGTTCACCGCCAAAGTACAACCCCTTACGAGCCACCCAGGCCTTCCCTTCCGTGACCACCGTGGTGATAAACACGTGCTTCCCCCACACTACCGGAGAAGACCAACCTCGGCCGGGAATGTCCTGCTTCCACACAATATTTTCCGTGGTGCTCCAACGATCCGGCAGGTCGGCATGCTCCGCAACACCCATCGCATCGGGCCCTCGAAATTGCGGCCAGTTTTCCACCGCGCCAACATTGCCAACCACGGCAACCATCAAAAGTAAGCTTAGAAGTTTCATGATATATTATGGGTACGGTGCCAAGTCTGTCGCGGCTACTTGCCGTTGATACACCAGAGACTTTTGTGCGTGCGAATGAAAATCTCGCCGTTAGAAAACGCCATCGAAGACTGCGTCATTTCGCCCAGCGAATTCACCGCCAAGAATTGATAACGCGGTGCCGCGCGCAGGATGAACGCATCGCCCGATTGATTGATGGCGTACAACTTGTCGCCGACCGCCACCATCGACGACCACGATTTCCCATTGCCGCCGGGGCCGCTCAAGCGTTCCTCCCACACCACTTTGCCTTTGCGAGCTTCAATGCACTGTGCCATTCCGTCCTCGTTTAAAATATAAACGTGGCCGTTCACCATTACGCCGGAACCGATTCGCTGCTTTTCGCGAGGGCGTGTCCAGAGTTGGTGGGTTTTTGTTACGTCGCCCTTGCCGCCCGTGCGCACGCCCATTGCCGTGCCGCGGAACCCGCCCATCGCCACCACAATTCCATCGCCATAAATCGGCGAAGTGTACACCAGCGGATTGAGCCCCTTGCAATCCCACAATTCGCGCCCCTTGATTGGATCAAACGCCACCACGCGATTGGGAAACGTCATCAGCAATTGCGGACCGGTTTTGGCCTCAATGAAAACCGGCGTGGTCCACGAGCCAACCCATTTGCCACGCGCGCCTCCTTCCTTGGGAATGCCCGAACTGCCGCCAGCTTCATCGTGTTGCCACACGGTGGAGCCATCTTTCAAACTAACCGCAATCAAAAATGTCCGTTCGCCGGGGCCAAAATTGAGGATGCACAAATCGCCATGAATCACCGGCGACGCCGCATTGCCCCAAACGTGATGCTGCTCACCGAGGTCGCGACTCCACAGCTGTTTGCCTTTCATGTCGTAGCAGAACAAACCCGCCGAGGCGTGCGACACAAGCACGTGCTTGCCATCCGTGACGGGCGAAGCGGAACAAAAAGGATTCGTCCGGTGCGTCGGTTCCTTCATTTTGTATTCCACCTCCGATTTCCACAATTGCCGACCGGTGCGGCGGTCGAAGCAAATCAACTGCCGTAAGCCCTGCGCCTCGATGGCTTGAGTGATGAAAACCTGATTCCCCCAAACCACCGGCGAAGAATTGCCCCGCTCCGGCAACGGCACGCGCCACTTAGTATTTTGATTTACCCCCCACTGGGTGGGGAAATTTTTCTCAGCACAAATCCCCGTCCCCAACGGCCCGCGCCAAGCCGGCCAATTATCCGCGTGAAGATCCGTGTGAAAAAGGGAAACCCAAAGCGCAAGCGCGCCAATCATTCGTGCCGCATTCATTGTGGAAGGCTAAAGGAAAACAGAGCGGGGTCAATCAAGAAGCTGCCAGCAGCGGGGGCTCGCTCAGGCGGTCATTTCTGGCGCGCCAGTTTCGGTAAAGTTTTACTGGATTTTTCCAAATGAGGATTCCGAGGAAAAAAACGAACAGGGAGAAAATCAAAATCGGGATCACAACAGCCAACACCGCAGTCGCAACCGCGCCGATACCTTCAACTGTGGAGACCACCCAATTGCCCATGCCGCCGGTGAGAGCAGTGGAAGCGCCGCGAGTCACGGTCGTGGTAATCTGCACCGCACCGGCCGCGCCGCCGCCGGCGATGGCGGCCAGCGTCCATTTCAACCACGGGCTCATATCGCCAAATACAGCGGCGGAAGTAATCGTGCCCGCCACAACCGCCACGGGGGCGGCGATGGCATCCAGCGCGTTGTCGAGCCACGGTATATAATAGGCACCCACTTCGAGCACCGCCGCGAGCCCGAAAGCCACAATCGCGATATCCGAACTCATCCAGGCAAACTCAGTGCCGAGATTCACATGCCCCGCCTTGGCCGCGATGGCGATGATCAGCGGTGGAATGAAAATGCGAAAGCCGCACGCCGCACTAAGGCCCACACCGGCCATCACGCTTAAAATGATTTGCCACGTATCCATGAAGGTAATTTACCCTAAATCCACAGTTTCACAAGTGGAATCGATTACAAAACGCGGCGGGTTTTACAGTACGCTAAACTAATTATCCCGTATGGTGGCATCGAGTTCCGCCTTCAATGCCGTGACCAAAGACTCGTGGGCAGCATTAACATCTTTGTCGGTGAGGGTTCTCTCCGCACTGCGATAGGTAAACGAATAGGCGAGACTCTTTTGGCCGTCGGATACGTTTTTGCCCCGGAAGACATCGAAGAGTTGCGTGCCAACGAGATTGGCAGGTTTAGCTTTTTTCACGACGGCGAGCACGTCGGAATGCGTCACCGCCTCGGGCACAAGCATCGCCACGTCGCGTTCGCTTGCGGGGAATTGCGGAAGCGACTTGAACGACTTGTTTGTCGTGCGGCGTTGGAGCAATGTATCGAGGTCCAGCTCCGCAAGATAAACAGCGTCACGCGCTTCGTATTGTTTACCGAGAGGCGGCAGCAACTGGCCCATTTGGCCGATGATGTTTTTGCCCATTTTGACTTCCGCCGATTCGAGAAAAAACTTCGTGGCTTCCGAGTGCTGTTCGAATTGCACGCCAAACACGCCGAGGGTTTCGAGCAATTCTTCCACGATGCCCTTCAAATCCATCGCATCGCATTTGGCATTCTCGCCTTGCCAGAATGCTGCTTGGCGATTGCCGGTGAGCAACAGCGCAACCGTGCGGCGTTCGGGTTGATTGGGCACAAACACGCGGCCGATTTCGAACAAAGCCACATCGTGGGTTTGGCGCGTCAAATTATTCCGAAGCGAATCAAGCAAACCCGGCAACAAACTCGGCCGCAATGTGTTCATGTCACTCGACAGCGGATACTCCAACGCCACGGCCTCGGTGGACACGAGCTGCGCAGCGGTGTCGCTGATGAGCGTTTGGCCTTGGGCTTCGTTGAGGCCAAGACCGGTTAGGATGTCCCGAGTTTCGGCGATGGCATCGTGCACGGCATCAAATTCATTTTCGCTGCGGCAACCCATCGGCAGTGTGGCGGGAATTTTGTCCACCCCGTGAACACGACATACTTCTTCTATTAAATCCACTTCGCGCTTCAAATCCACACGCCACGTGGGGATGCAAAAGGTCGCGGAGTCGTTATTGCTCGAAGTCGTTTCCAAACCGAGCCCTTCCAAATAGCCAACCGCTTTCGCGGGTTCGATGGAGATGCCGAGCAACCCATCGGTGCGCGCGTGGCGCAATGTGATTTCGACCGGTTCCGGTTGTTGCGGGAACATATCCACCGCGCCTTCGGCCACGGTGCCGCCGGCGGTTTCGGTAATCAACTGCGCGGCGCGTTGGCTTGCCCAATCGGCGACGCCAATGTCCGCACCGCGCTCGAAGCGGTAGCTCGCATCGGTGTGCAATTTGGTGGCCTTCGATGTGGCGCGAATGTTTTGTGGATTGAAATACGCGGTTTCCAAAAGCACGTCTTGCGTGGTGTCGTTGATTTCGGTGTTCATCCCACCCATCACGCCGGCCAGCGCGATGCCTTTTTCGGGGTCGGCGATAAGGAGATTGTCTTCGGTCAACTCGTACTCTGCCTCATCGAGCGTGGTGAACTTTTCGCCAACGGCGGCGCGACGCACCACGACAGTGGGTTTGCCTTCCGCCTTGGCGAGCAAATGCAAATCGAACGCGTGCAGAGGTTGACCGGTTTCCATCATCACAAAATTAGTGACGTCCACCACGTTGCTGATGGGGCGAATGCCAACGCTTTCCAAACGCGCGCGGAGCCAATCGGGACTCGAGCCAATTTTGACGCCGCGAATCACGCGGGCGTTGTAGCGCGGGCAAAGGTCGGGATCGTTGATTTGAACTGCGACGAGGTCTTCGGATTTTTCATCTGAAGTATTGAGGGAAATCTCAGGACGCTTCAGCGGATTGCCGGTGAGCGCGGCAATCTCGCGGGCGAGGCCGATAACACCGTTGAGGTCTGGGCGATTGGGTGTCACTTCCAAATCGTATACCACATCCTTCTCCGCACGGCCGAGATGTTCGGCGTAGGGCTGGCCGAGTTGAGCATCGGGCGGCAAAACCAAAATGCCTTCGTGGTCGTCGCTGAGTTTTAGTTCGCGACCGGAGCACATCATGCCCTGTGACAGTTCGCCTCGGATTTTGCCTTCCCTCAGTACGAAAGGTTTCTCGCCATCCTCCACGGGCATGGACGTGCCCACTCGTGCCAAGGCCACTTTGTCTCCCTCTTGAAAATTTGTAGCACCACAAACAATCTGCAGCTCATTTTCTCCGTCAGTTACTTTGCAGAGCGTAAGCTTGTCAGCATTGGGATGCTTATCGCGCACGACCACTTGCCCCACTACGATGCCTTCAAATGTGCCGCCCGTTTCCTCCATGCCCTCGACCTCTACGCCGAGCATCGTGATGCGCTCAGCGAGATCCTCTGCCGACCAATCAAAGTCGACGTATTCCTTGAGCCAATTATAAGTGACTTTCATATGCTCTAAAATTGGCGGAGAAACCGCAGGTCGTTTTCGTAAAAGAGGCGGATGTCATTGATGCCGTAGCGGAGCATGGCGATGCGTTCGATGCCGAAGCCAAAGGCCCAGCCGGTCCATTCTTCGGGGTCGAGGTCGAGTTCTTCGAGCACGGCGGGGTGGACCATTCCGCAGCCGGCGATTTCGAGCCAGTCTTTGCCCATTTTGCGGGTAAGGGCGTTGGCGAAATCGATTTCGAAGCTAGGCTCGGTGTAACTAAAATAGTGCGGTCGAAAACGGATTTGAGTTTTAGGGCCCATTAAATCGCGGAAGACAAATTCAACCGTGCCTTTGAGATCGGCGACGGTGACGTTTTTGTCGACGTACAATCCTTCGACTTGATGGAATGTGGGGTTGTGCGTGGCGTCGGCGGTGTCGCGGCGGTATACGCGTCCGGGGACGATAATGCGGACGGGCGGTTTCTGCTC
>JAPKDK010000013.1 GCA_028872645.1 Verrucomicrobiota bacterium | reverse complement strand
TAAGCAAATCTGCAAAGTGAAGCGCTCGATCACCGGCAAATATCTGTCCGGCGAACTCACCATTTCACCACCAGAGGAACGCACCGTTGCCACGCCCGAGCGCGGATGGCTGGAGATTCGCGGCGCGTCAGAGAATAATTTACAGGACATTGACGTGCGCATTCCGCTGGGGACATTTACGTGCGTCACCGGCGTCAGCGGTTCGGGTAAGAGCACGTTGGTGGATGACGTGTTGCGCCGCGCGCTTTTCCGTAAATGGCATGGATCCAAGGACCGTCCCGGCGCGCATGATTCCATTGAGGGCATCGAGCATCTCGATAAAGCGATTGTCATCGACCAATCGCCCATCGGTCGCACGCCGCGCAGTAATCCCGCAACGTACACTGGGATGTTTACGCACATCCGCGATTTGTTCGCGCGTTTGCCCTCGGCCAAAGTGCGTGGCTACGGCCCGGGGCGATTTAGTTTTAACGTCAAAGGCGGCCGCTGTGAACGGTGTCAGGGGGATGGTCTGTTAAAAATTGAAATGCATTTTCTTCCTTCTGTTTATGTGTCTTGCGAAGATTGCCAAGGGCGCCGGTACAACCGCGAAACACTTGAGATGCATTACAAAGGCCTGAATATCGCCGATGTGCTGGCGCTCACGGTGGACGAGGCGTGCGTGTTTTTTCGGTCCGTGCCGCAGGTTTACAACATCTGTATCACATTGGCCGAGGTGGGGTTGGGCTATTTGCAACTCGGCCAAAGTGCCACTACGCTCAGTGGCGGTGAGGCGCAGCGGATGAAGCTTTCCAGCGAGCTATGCAAACGCGCTACTGGCCGGACGCTTTATTTGTTAGATGAACCCACAACGGGCTTGCATTTTCACGACGTGGCGCGACTGCTCGATGTGTTTGCGAAATTGCGTGATGCGGGAAATACTTTGGTGGTGATCGAGCATAATTTGGATGTCATAAAGTGCGCTGATTGGCTGGTGGATCTCGGCCCCGAAGGCGGCGATGGCGGCGGGAGGCTTATCGTTGAAGGCCCGCCGGAACATGTCGCGCAGTGCGCAGAGAGTCACACAGGCCGTTTTTTAAGTCGCGCCTTGCCCGTGGCGAAGGTTAAAGTCAAAGTCAAGGGCAAGGTGTCAGCAGGATGAGGGGGTTATTTTTCATTTTAGCATTAGCGCAAACCGCAACTGCGGGGGTAACAGGGGACGTGCGTTTCCGTCCCGGCGCATCCACTTTGCCGAGCATACCCTCCGAGCTCGCGTTTGAGGCTGCGGCGCGTAGTTTTCAGTCGGGTCATTGGGCCACAGCGGCACGTTGGCTGGAGGAGTTTGCGCAGCATCACGCAGAATCCCCCCATCGTGCACAGGCGGTTTTGCTTCACGCGCAGGCGCTTTATCAAATGGGAGAATTTAATAAAGCGGCGGCGGAAATTACCCGTGGCGAAAATGCTGCCGGCGTTTTGGCCGATGGGTTTCTGTACTGGAAAGCAGAATGCCGTATTCACTTGGAACAGTTTGATGCCGCGGCAGCTCACTTGCAGGAATTGTTGCGGCAATATCCCGACTCCAGACACGCGCTTGCAGCGAGCGTGGCGTTGGCCACGGTTTCCGCTCGGAAAAACGATTGGGCTAATGTGGTGCAATTGCTCCGGCCTACCGAAGGCGTGTTCCAAAAATTAGCAAAAGCGCGTCCGCACTCGGCTTGGGCGCAAGAGGGTCGATTGTTGTTGGCGCAGGCGCTTTTTGAATTACAGGACTGGAAAACTGCTGCGGAAGAATTAAGAGAACTGCCCGCCACCATGGAATTGTATCGCGAATGGCGGCGGCTTTTTCTGTTTGCCAAACTTGAATTTCAATCAGGAAATCCAAAAGATGCCTTGCTAACCACTTCGCGTCTGGCCGATTTGGCGCGCCAATCCGGCCAGACCAATCAACTGGCGCAGGTGCACCGTTTCCGAGTCGCAATTCATGAGGCTGCCAACGATATTCCTGCTGCCATACGGGAGTGCATCCGGTTGCAGGCGCAGACAATGCCGGAAGTGCATCGCCAGGATGGATTTTTGCGCGCGTTGCGGCTTCATCTTCAACGAGATCAATTCACAGAAACGATTAGAGTGCTGGATGAATTCCGGAGATTAAGTTCGGCCACCAATTATGCGGGTACTCTCGATTGCCTCGCCGGGGAGCTGGAATGGTTGAATCATCGGGGGGGCGACAAAGAGGCGTTGCCTCGAGCTCGCGCTCGTTTTACCCGTGCTACAAAATCTCCAGTTTCGGTAATCAAAGGCCGCGCAAAATGGGGCGAAGGATGGTGTTTTTTTGCGGAAGGCGACCTTCAATCTGCTCGTGATGCCTGGAGGCAATCAACTGAATTGCTCGGTGATTCGCCATTATCTCCATGGGCGCGAGTGCAACTAGCTCAGGCTTGCTCACGTGCGAAAGAACACGCGCAAGCTCGCGTGGCGTTGCAGGTTGCTCTGCCAAAACCCCTTCGCGATATCGGTGGATTTATCGCTTTGCGCAGCGCATTGGCACTCGGCGATTTCGCGGCGGTCGATCCGCTTCTGGCACAATTGCGCCAACGCAATACCACACTGGCGGATCAAGGATTGCTGACAATGGCACAGGCCCGATTGGATGCGGGACAGGGGACTGAAGCTCAACTTGTATTGGCGCGGTTGCGACAGGAATCTCCTGATTCACCGCTTCAACCGGACGCGGATCTGGAGGCTTTCCGAGGGCTGGTGGCCAAAGCGGATTGGGGCAGTGCCAATGTGGCATATAAATTGTGGCTTGCGAAAAACAAAACGCATCCATTGCACGCGCGTGTCATGTTCGATCATGCATGGGTGCAATCAATGAGCGGTCAATCGACCAATGTGTTGGCGGCATTTCAGGCGGTGATCAAGGTGCATCCAAAAACCGAACAGGCTTATCTGGCGAACATGTGGTTGGCAGACGATGCGTTCAACTCCGGCACGAATCACTTGGGAGCGGAAAAAACCTACAAATCTCTTTCCAGTCAAACCAATGCGCCGATGGCGTTGCGGCGGCGTGCGACTTTGATGGCCGGTCGCTCTGCGATGGCTAGGCAAGGTTTTAGCGAGGCGCGAAAGGAATTCACCCGATTGATCAATGACAATGACGCACCGGCGCGGATGAAATCCGATGCCCATTTTGCGCTGGGCGATCTCACTATGCTTGAGATTGGTGTTACGCTGCCTAATGCGATTGAGAAACTCACTGATGCAACCAATTCATTTTACAATGTGGTGCAAGCAAACCCCACAAATTTCGTTGCGGCGCGTGCATGGGGGCGAATTGGAGATTGTTGCCTGTTGGCTTCGGCAAAGGAGCCTGGGTACCGGGAACACGCGCGGTTGGCATATGAAAAGGCGATAGGGATCACCGGGCCCCTGCCGGTGGCGGTGAAAAGCCAATCTCGCTTGGGGTTAGCCAAAGCGCTGGAGCGCCAGTCGCGGAGCGGTGTAGGCCGTGAAAAAAAACTGGCCGAGGCGGTGGATCATTTATTGGCTGTGGTGCACGGAAGGCATCTGCAACCGGGTGAAGTGCAGGATGCCTATTGGCGCGGACGAAGCGGGTTGATGGCGATGGATTTGCTAAGCCAACTAGGCAAACCGAAAGAAGCGTTGGAGTTGTGTTACTTAATGCTCAAAGATTTTCCGGCGATGAAAATAGGTTTGGAAGATCGTAAACAAAAATTTATGGACCAGTTGGCACTTAAGAAATGATATTGGGTTGATTGTCGGCTGGATTTAGCGTATCAATTTCGAATGGAACAAGAAACACAGGATTGTGTGACCCTCACGCCCGAGGCAGTGGCGGAGGTGCAGCGAATGATCGCTGCTGAGACCGAGCCGGCAGGTAAGGCCTTGCGCGTGTACGTGGAGCAGGGTGGTTGCTCAGGAATGCAGTATGGTTTGGTGTTTGACGAACAGCGAGGCGAGGATCGTGTGCTGGATTGCGAGGGAGTGCCGGTGGTGGTGGATGCGATCAGCGCGGATTTCCTGCGCGGCTCGGTGGTGAATTTTTCGGATGACCTCAATGACAGCGGTTTCAAGGTTGCCAATCCCAACGCCAAGGTCAGCTGCGGATGTGGGAAATCTTTTGAGGTTTGACGTTTCGCTTGCGGGCGGCTAAAAAAGGGCAGGGGAGCCAACTGGAAGGCTGAGAGTTCCGCTCGATGCGGTTGACCCAATGAACTTGCCGGATAATGCCGGCAAAGGATTCGGTATTCCATTTCCCCGCCTGAATTATGGTTACCACAAAGTCTGCCCTCGAATCCGGCGCAAGCCAAAATCCATTTCCTAAATCGAATCGCGTTTACGTGAAAGGCAAGCGCGTGCGTGTGCCGATGCGCGAAATCAACCAAAGCCCCACACAAAATTTAGCTGGGGAATTGGAACTCAACGAACCAGTGCGGGTGTACGACACCAGCGGGCCGTGGGGCGATCCCGATGCGCAATGTTCTGTGGAGGAAGGTTTGGCCGCGTTGCGGCATGATTGGATTTTAGAGCGCGGTGATGTGGAGGAAATTGATGGCCGCGCCTCGCGCTCGGAGGATGACGGGTTTTTATCCACCCGCCACGCCAATCTGTCGCCGGGCACGGGACGTAACCAACATCGGGAATTCCCTGGTCTTCGCCGCAAACCGTTGCGCGCGAAGGATCATCCGGTCACTCAACTTTGGTACGCGCGGCAGGGTATTGTGACGCCCGAGATGGAGTTCATCGCCATTCGCGAAAATCTCGGGCGCGAGCAAGCTTTAGAATCAAAGGGTGCGGTGCCTAGTGATTTGCGGCATCAACATTCCGGCAATTCTTTCGGCGCGAAGATTCCCGATTACATCACGCCTGAGTTTGTGCGCGATGAAGTGGCCGCCGGGCGCGCCATTATTCCCGCCAACATCAATCACCCCGAAAATGAGCCAATGATTATTGGCCGAAAATTCCTCGTGAAAATCAACGCCAACATTGGTAACAGCGCGGTGACTTCCAGCATCGAAGAGGAAGTCGACAAAATGCGTTGGGCCACACTTTGGGGAGCGGACAACGTGATGGATCTTTCCACCGGTAAAAACATCCACGCCACCCGCGAATGGATTATCCGCAACAGCCCAGTGCCCATCGGCACGGTGCCGATTTATCAGGCGCTGGAAAAAGTAAATGGACGCGCCGAAGATCTCACGTGGGAAATTTTCCGCGACACGCTCATCGAGCAAGCGGAGCAGGGCGTGGATTATTTCACCATTCATGCCGGTGTATTGCTGCGATTCATTCCGCTCACTGCGCAGCGCGCCACGGGCATCGTGAGCCGTGGCGGCAGCATAATGGCCAAGTGGTGCCTCGCGCATCATCAGGAAAACTTCCTCTACACCCACTGGGATGACATCTGCAAAATTATGGCCGCGTACGATGTGAGCTTCTCAATCGGCGACGGTCTGCGTCCCGGCTCCATTGCAGATGCCAATGACGAGGCGCAGTTTGGCGAGCTGAAAATACAGGGCGACCTCACCACGCGCGCGTGGGAACACGGCGTGCAAGTGATGAACGAAGGCCCCGGCCACGTTCCGATGCATATGATTGAGGAAAACATGAAGAAGCAGATTGAGTGGTGCCACGACGCGCCCTTTTACACGCTCGGACCGTTAACCACCGACATCGCTCCGGGCTACGATCACATCACCAGCGGCATTGGCGCGGCGATGATTGGTTGGTACGGTACGGCGATGCTTTGTTATGTGACGCCCAAGGAACACCTTGGTTTGCCCAATCGCGATGACGTGAAGGAAGGCGTTATCACATACAAAATCGCCGCCCACGCCGCCGACCTCGCCAAGGGGCACCCCGGCGCGCAGTATCGCGACAACGCCGTGAGCAAAGCGCGTTTTGAATTTCGTTGGGAAGATCAGTTTAACCTCAGCCTTGACCCCGTGCGCGCGTTGGAGTTCCACGACGAAACCCTCCCCGCCGACGGCGCCAAGACCGCTCACTTTTGCAGTATGTGCGGCCCTAACTTCTGCAGCATGCGCATCACCGCCGACATCCGAAAATACGCCGCCGAGAACAATCTCACCGACTCCGAAGCCCTCACGGCAGGAATGGATGAGAAATCCAAAGAGTTTACCGAACAAGGCGGCGAAGTTTATTCGAAGGCTTAAACCGCAATCGCCCCGGTGCAACTGCTGCCACTGGCGGCGGTGCAGGCGAGGCAGTGGTCGCCGGTGAGGATGGGACGATTGGGAAGATCGACGGGGGTGATGTCCCAAAGGTGGAGCGGTTTGCCGTTGGCGATTTGGAGGTCGAGCATTTGGTTGAAATCGCAGTCGTACAACTCGCCTTCATAGCCCACGCTTAATGTGTCGCGGCACATGAGGCCATCCACGGCGGCGGGGTTAAAGTGGTTGGCGAGCAACTCGAGGTACTCATCCCATTTTCCGTGCGCTCGTAAATCTTCCGCAAAGCGCGCGATGGGTTGATTGGTGACTGTGAAGAGTTCGTTGAACTCGATTCCAAAATCGCGCCGTAACGCTTCTTTGTATTCCGCCCGCAGTTCGGCTTGGTTCGGTGGCAGCGTGGGGCCGACGGGGTTATAAACCAAATGTAAGGGCAGGGTGGTGCCGTAGCCGAGGGCGTTTAGGGTTTGGAGGGCGGTGATGCTTTTTTCGAACACGCCGTTACCGCGTTGGCGTGAAACGTTTTCCGGCTGATAACACGGTAACGAAGCGACCACCTCCACTTGGTTTTCAGCGAGAAAATTCGGTAGTAATTCAAAACCGTCTTCCTCAAAAATAGTGAGATTGCAGCGGTCGATGACCCGGATTCCAACTGCACGACTGGTTGTGACGAGGGCCCGAAAATACTCAGACAATTCCGGCGCGCCGCCGGTGATGTCGACTACGGTGGGTTTGTGAGTAGTAATCCAATCCTGCAAACGCGCCGCGGTATGGGCGCTGAGCATCTCGGTGCGCCAAGGGGCGGCATCCACGTGGCAGTGACGGCAGGCTTGGTTGCACTTGCGGCCCACATTGAGCTGCAGCGTGATGAGTGCCCTGCGTTGGAGGGTGCAATTGTGTCCGGCTAGTTTTGTTTCAAAGCGATTCACGTCGCGCCAATATAAAGGTTGGACGCGGAATGGAAACGCCATAATCATCCGCGCATGATTATGGCGCGCGGCAATGCAACGGGGAAAGTGGTAGTGATCACTGGGGTGGCGCGCGGATTGGGCCGTGCGTTGGCTGAAGGTTTTGCGGCGGAGGGACATCGAGTGGTGGGCTGTAGTCGCTCGGAAAATGAAATTACCGAACTCGAAAAGACGTTGGGCCATTCACATTCCTTTTCGGTGGTGGACGTGAGGGATGACGATGCCGTGCGTGATTGGGCGTCCGCCGTTATTCAGGAATACGGTGCGCCGGATTTATTGCTTAACAATGCGGCAGTAATCAATAAAAGCAATTTTCTTTGGGATGTGTCGGCAGCGGAATTTGATGTGATCATCGACACAAACATCAAAGGTGTGACGAATGTGATCCGTCATTTTCTTCCAGCGATGGCGCGCGAACAAAGCGGGGTGATTGTTAATTTCAGTTCCGGTTGGGGGCGCTCGGCCTCGCCGGAAGTTGCGCCGTACTGCGCTACCAAGTGGGCGATCGAAGGGCTCACACAATCGTTGGCGCAGGAGTTGCCGGAGGGTATGGCGGCGGTGCCGTTTAATCCGGGCATTATCAATACGCAAATGTTGCGCAGTTGTTTCGGGCCATCGGCGGCGGATTTCCCTTCACCAACAGAATGGGCAGAGACGGCAATTCCGTTTTTATTGGGCTTGAGAGCACAGCATAATGGGCAATCCCTAACTGCGCCATAGTTTCGACTTGTTCACAGGGTGTTAATTTGTTACCTTCTTGGCAATGCCGCGTTCGTTGCAACACAAACCAAAGGCCGTAATGCTTGGGGTGGGGCTCGACACTGACGGCCATAAGCGAGTGACGCGGGGAGAAAACTTCGCGCTGGTGGGTGGCACGAAAGACACTCACGAGGAGATGACCGAGAAAGCATTGAAGATTAACGAGAAACTCGCTGATCGTGGCAAGCGTCTGGATGACGTCAGTCGCGAGGAATTCGACGACATCGCCCATGACGTGGGCTTGCACCGGCATGATCCGGAGCAAAACTAAACCCCCTCACCTTTGATGATCTCCATCACTTTCAAATTTCTGGCAAACTCTGCCGCCCAAATTCCTTGCGAAGCAGTTCGGATGTTCCCCACAGACTGGGCTGCCCAGTAAGAAGCAGACCAAGTAAAGGCTACTGAAGGATCTTCACCCGCTGGCTCCCGCTGGCGGGTGAAGTTTTTTTGGGTCGGCTTACGGCCACGAAAGTGGGTTCACACGATAATAATCGCTGAGCAGCGCGTATAATTCAGGACGCTTCTTATTGAGTTGATGGGGTTTTTCGAAAAAAGTTTCTGTGGCCACGGCAAAAAATTCAGCGGGATTAGTCGCACCGTAATCGTCGATGACGGTTTTGTTGCCACGCTTCACTTTTTCCCGTAAGTCAGCGAATATCCGCGAACATACTTTTTGCCAGCGCTGATATTGTTCACGCGATCCCAGCGCGGGTGCGCCATCGGCTTTGCCGTCGGCTTGGTCAAGTTGATGGGCGAACTCGTGCAGCACGAGGTTGCGCCCATCCTTGGCGTTGGCAGCGCCGGTACGGGTGTTGTCCCACGAGAGAACTACGGAGCCGCTGCCCCACGATTGGCCCTGCACGGCGATTTGTTTTTCCATCGCCTCGCCGCCCGCTTGGTCATAGTCGGTGGCGGTGTAAGCGCGCGGATGAATCACCACCGAGCGAAGGTTGGATGAGTAAAACGTGTCTTGATTGAGCAGCAACAAACACGCTTGCGCGGCGGTGAGTACGCGCATCTCATCGGTGATTTTGAGTTCGACGCCCTGGAATTCAATTCGATCGAGAAACACCAGCGTGAGCTGTTCCAATTGATGCTGCAGAACTTCCGGTAGCGCATTGTAAAGTGGCCAGCGTTTCCGCATCAGCTCGCGCCAATTATCGGGGAAAGGCTTGCTGGGGAAATCCAGTGGGCGCGGCGGTGGATCGTCCAAAAGCACCCAAGCGGCTAAGCCGATGGCGGCGATGATCAGGGTGATTAGCGTGGGAGTCATTGCTTGGGCCACTTGAGGTGGCGATGTAAGAATTCGTACGTGGCTTTGCCGTTGATGGAATGAGGGCCGTTGAAAAACTCAATCTCGGTGCGTTCGGGGATGCCGAGATTGGCGTACAGTCGACGGACTTTTGCAAACTCATACGCCACCCATTCGTCCGGGGCCACGCCGTCTTTGTGGCCACGCTCAACCATAAACGGGCGGGGGGCAATCAGTGCGGCCATCTCGGCATAATTAAATGTATGCCCGAGGTTAAACTCAAAGATTTCATATTCGCCGGTGAAGAGATAACTGTAGCGGGCGTCGACGGTGACATTCTTTTTTATCCATTCATTAAAATCAGCCGAGCAAATGGAAAGGCAATAGCGCGGCTCTAATGCCGGCACGCGCATAGCAGTTTTACCGCCATAGGAAAGGCCATAAAAACCAATGCGTGTTTTATCGACAAACGGCTGCGTTTCGAGCCAGTCGATGATGCGATTGTGTTGGGGGACAATCACGGAGAAAAGCGAGCGCCCCAGCGGGTTGGCCTTACGTTGAAGCACGCGAAAGGCATCGTGGCCGCGATATGGGTTGTGCGGGGCGAAGGTGACAAAG
Organism: Verrucomicrobiota bacterium; assembly: GCA_028872645.1. Lineage (GTDB taxonomy): Bacteria > Verrucomicrobiota > Verrucomicrobiia > Limisphaerales > UBA1100 > JACNJL01. Next base: position 14,236 of record JAPKDK010000013.1, on the reverse strand, counting down.
CCGCGGTCGGCCAACTCAGCGGCGAAGCCTTTGTAATAACGAAAGGCGCGTTCCTTTTCATCGCGGGTCACCGCGTCAATCGGCAAGCCTTCCAATCCGTGTTGGCAGACGACCACGGGACGGCGCTCGCCTTCTTTGATGTCCTTCGGCACTAGTAAATAGCCCCACGCGAAAACATCGGCCCACACATCGAGCACTACTTCGTAGCCGATCCATTTATCCGTCTCCAAGATTTTTCGACTGCGTGGATTGATGGGGAGATTGGCAGCGGGGAATTGGCCGATGACTTCCTTCCATAATTGTTTCCGATGCGGCTCGCATTCGGCGTGCCATTTGGCAGCCTCGGCGGGAGGTAGTTTCCCCCAAAACGATTCTGTGCGTTCGTATTCGGAGAAGCGCAGCAGACGTTGGTTGTGTTCCACCAACTCGGAAACTTGTCGTTGTTGACGGTGACGGGGAGATTTTGATTGTAATTCTTTTGCCGGTTGCTTGGAGGTTTTCCAGTTTGCTTTTGGGATGACATTCGCGAACCCAAGCAGCGCCTCTAGTGCGCGATCGGTGCCAAATGTGTCCAGTGTGTTATTGCCGTCTTTTGTAATGAGCGCAATGTGGGATCCTTTGGCGCTGAGTTTCTTTGCGCGCTCGTACTCGGCCCATAGATTTGTGGTGCTGGGCGTGGCGAGAATCCCGGGTGCAGCGCCGCTCCCACGGCCGGGTCGGACTTTGGGAGGGCCGCCAAGTTTTGGGATTTTGCTGTGTTCGATGACTAAAGCACGAGGGGAAATGAGGCTTGCGATTTCCGCGTCGCCGAATTGCTCGAGCAATCCAAACACGTTGCGATAAATGGGCTCTTCCCAAACGCGATTGCGTTCGGTGAAATAACCGCTTACCAACGCGACTTGGATGCGGGTGTCCAGCGCGGCGGAATAGAAGGCAATCAATCCGCCTTCGTGATAGCCCGCTACTGTGATGGGGGCGGCGATGGGTTGTTTGGCGTTTTCGGCGGCAAACCAGTCGACCACGGCCAGGACTTTTTGCACTTCGTAGCCTATGATGTGACGACCCATTTGGAAGGCTTGGCGGTAAATCCATTCGCGATGGGTTTGGTTGGTGAACCGTACGCGGGCGTCGCCGGAAAATTCATCGCTGCGGCTGACGAGCGCAGGCACCACCACTTGGCAACCGGCGGCGGCCAGTCGGCGGGCAAACTGAGCGACGGCGGGAATGCCCGGCGCGATGCCGACGAGTTGTTCGGGCGTTTGATCGGCATCGGGTAGGGCGATGACGCGGGCGCGGAGGGTTCCTTTGGGTTGAATGAGCAAACCTTCGCCGTGCACGCCAGGCAGCACGGGCCAACGCACCGCGTGCACCGACATCACTTTGTCTTCGTAGAGCAAGGACGAGGCAGTGGTCGTGCTGATGAATTCCAATGCGTTGATGGTCAGTCGTTTGTCCACCGCGCCAATGAGAGTGCGAAAGCGCGCTCGGTTTTTTTGGATAGAGGCCACATAAGTTTTCGCTGTGCGGTAATCACGTTTCCAAAAATCCGCGCGGCGTTTGGCGGTGGTGGTGGTTTCGCGCATTAGAAAACGATCGATGCCGGCGACCATTTGCACGGAGAGATCGCCATCAAGGGTGAGTGGGCGGGTATTGGGGAGGGAGGCACTGTGGAGTCCGCCGGCCAAAATGCTAAAGATGAGGATGGGGTAAACGCGCATGTCAAATGACAACGCCACGGGCTCGTCCTGTCAAAAGAATAATGCGGATTATAAAATCGTTTCGCCCACGCTCACGAGCTCCCGATTCTTGAGGCCATCAAAAATTTTAAACTGTTCGGCGTGGAACGATGTGTCGCCACGGAAGGCCAGTTTCACGAGGTGCTTTTTCTCAAGGTTGATGAGGATGTCTTCGTCCTCGCGCCGGAGGCGATCGAGCACGTTAGGGTTCACGACGATTCGCAGTTGATGATCGTCATTATCTTCGGGCTGGCGTTTGCGCAACAGCTCGTCGAGTTTGCGTTGGATTTCTACGCTCATCGTCACGGGCGTTTTGATGTGACCGCGGCCTTTGCAGTAGTCGCATTCGTCGTAGAAGGTGGAGAGTACGCTCTCGGAATGGCGTTGGCGGGTCATCTCCAACAGGCCGAGCTGCGAGATGGGCAGTACGTGGGTTTTAGCTTTATCGCGCCGGAGGCCTTCCTTCATTCGCTGCATGACTTTCTCGCGGTCGCGGTGTTGTTTCATATCAATGAAATCGATAACGACGAGGCCGCCCATATTTCGCAGGCGAAGTTGGCGGCAAATTTCCTCGGCGGATTCGAGGTTCACTTTGAGGATGGTGCTGCTTTGATCTTTGCCGCCTTTGTGGCTGCCGGTGTTGACGTCGATGGCGACGAGGGCTTCGGTTTCGTCAATCACGATTGCGCCGCCGCCTTTGAGGGTGACTTTGCGTGAAAAGGCCTGGCCGAGTTGGCGGGTGATGTTGAGCTTGTCAAAGATGGGCTGCGGTTCGCCGTAAAATTCCAGTTTATTTTTGGAGCGCGGAGAAATCCGTTCGATGAGTTTTTGCATTCGCTCGTATTCGGATTTATTGTCGATCAGAATGCGGTGCACATCTTCCGTGAGGAAATCGCGCACGGTGCGCTCAATGAGATCCGGATCGCGGAAGGCACAAATCGGTGAAGGCTTGTTGTCGATGCGTTGCTTCACGTTTTCCCAAGTCTCCTTGAGCATCGCGAGGTCGCGTACGAAATAGCGTTGTTTTTGTCCTTCGCCCGCGGTGCGGATGATGGCGCCCATATTATCCGGAATATCGAGTGAACGCAGGATTTCTTTTAAGCGCCTGCGCTCTTTGGGGTCCTGCACTTTTTTGGAAATACCCAGCTGATCGGAAGCGGGCAGTAGCACAATGAAGCGGCCGGGGATGGCAAGGTGCGTTGTCACGCGCGGGCCTTTGGTGCCGATGGGGCCTTTGGTGACTTGGATGACGATGTCGCTGCCGACGGGATATTTGTTGGGGATGTCCTTGCGGGTAAGGCGTGGTGTGTTACGGCGATTGCCCTTGCGTTCGATCATTTCGTAACGGTTATCGAGATTGGTCGGGGTGATGTCCCAATAATGCAGGAAGGCATTTTTCTCGATGCCGATGTCCACGAAGGCGGCTTCGAGCCGATCTTCGAGGTTGCGTACTTTGCCTTTGTAAATGCTGGCGACGATGCGTTCGTCCTTATTGCGTTCGATGGTGAAATCTTCGAGCACGCCTTTTTCCATAAGCGCAACACGGGTTTCGAGTGATTCGGCGCTGATGATGATTTCTTTGTCGGAGTCCTTTTTAGGCAGGAGCTTGCGGATGATTTTTCGAGCAGCACGTTTCACGGAGGCTACGACGCCTTTTTCCTCAATGGGCTTCTTCGGTGTAGCCTCGGCACTTTCCTCCGTTACCGTTTCAGGCTTGATGCCGGCGGCTTCGTTTTCGGCGGCGAGGATTTCTGCCTCGTGGCGTTTTTCGTAAACTGGCTCATCGAGCACACGGCCGTCCTCAATATCGGCGCGGCCTTTCTCAACGGGTTCATCCCGTTTTATTTGATTTTTCATTCCGCCACTGGGACGGAAGCGTTGGGTTTTTGCTCTGCGACCAAATTGTTTATTACTCATTTATAAAATTTCTTTCTGTTGAATTGTTAATTAAATTGTTCGTTGATAGAGCCGCACATTTTGCAACAGCCCCAAAGCCATCAGCGAACACACCACTGACGAGCCGCCCGAACTGAGCAGCGGCAGTGGCAAGCCTGTGACCGGCACCATCCGGATGTTCATCCCAATGTTCACAAACACATGGCTGAACAACAGCGTGACCACTCCGATGGCGATGAGCCTTCCGAGCCGGTCGCGGCACTGGCTGGCCGTGCGGATGCCCGCGACGATGATGCCGCCGTACAGCAGAATCACCAGCGTGCTTCCCGCAAACCCGCTTTCCTCGGCGATCACCGAAAAAATAAAGTCGTTGTGCGCCACGCCGCGCGGCAGGTAGCCGTGGGCATTTTGGATGCCCTGTTTCCAGCCTTTACCCGTGAGCCCACCCGAGCCCACGGAGATCATCGCCTGCACGACGTTGTAGGAATCCTGCCGTTGTAACGCGCGCGCCTGGCGGATTTCCGCCTGCGATGCGCCTACTCCGGCGTACTGACTGGCGTAGTCCACATTGAAGTATACCATCAGCCGTCGCTTTTGATAGTCTGGAAACTGTATCGGTTGCCAGTCTTTTGGCATAAAAAATACGTAGGCCAGCACCAATGACACGAAAATCACGCATCCGCCCACTAATTTTCGGAGAAAACTGCGCGGCGCGCCCGCCACATAAAGCATCACCAAAGCCGGCGGAAGCAGCGTGAGTGCCGAGCCCAAATCCGGTTCCAGAAAAATCAGCACAAAAGGCACACCCGCCAGCGCGAGGGCTTTGAGCAGCACTTTGGGCTCCTTTAATTCCTTGAGTGGACGGCTCAAAAATTGCGCCAACGCCAGCACCACCGCCACTTTTGCCAGCTCCGAAGGTTGGAATTGGGTGACCCCCAAATCAAACCACCGCCGCGCCCCAAACCGCACCGAGCCGATGCCGGGGATCAGTACTGCTGCTAACATAATGAGGCTCAACCAATAAAACACATTGGCCCAGCGCGCGGTTTGTTGGTAATCGCGCAGGCATAACACGAAGGCCGCGCCAATGCCGAGGCCGTAAAAAATGATTTGTTTGTAATGCGGCATCCGCAGCCAGTGCGCGCCGGTGTAAGTTTCATTATTGTAAGTGGCGCTGTAAACGAAGAGCACGCCGAAGGCCATCAATCCCGCGAGGCACAGCAGCAGCATTCGGTCCAGCCGATGCCACGGGATGAGTTGTTTGATAAACTTCATCGATTGCCCGCAATGCGGTTGGGGTTGTCGCGCGCGATGAGTGCCTCGTAAATTTTCTTGGCCGCCGGCGCGCAGGAAAGGCCGCCGGACGCACCGCGCTCCACCATCACCACCACGGCGTATTTCGGTTTTTCAAACGGCCCGTACGAGGCGAACCAGGTAATTTTGTGGCGGCCTTCGCGGTTGCGGACCTCGGCGGTGCCGGTTTTGCCGCATACGGCGAAGCCCTCGATGCGGGCGCGTTTGCCGGTGCCATCGTCATCCGCCACATCGGCGAGCATAGCGCGCTGCAGGTGCGCGAGGTTTTCCGACTTCACCTTAAGCGTGCCGCGCACCTTGGCGGGCGGGAATTGTTGAGCCTCGTGGGTGCGGGATGGATCCACGGGCATGATGCGATCCACCACGCGCGGTGAAAAAACTTTGCCGCCATTGGCCACTGCGGCGGTCATGACGGTCATCTGCAATGGTGTCACCGCGATGGGCCCTTGGCCGATGGCGAGATTTGCAGTGTCGCCATCCTGCCAGTTGCTGCGGTCTTGCACTTCGGCCAATGTCGGGAATTGTGGCTTGGCTTCCTGTCGCGCGAGGAGGCCAGTTTTTTCCCGCAGGAAAAATTGATTCCCCAGGGTGATGATGGATTCTACGCCGGTCTCGATGGCGCGCGTGATGAAATATGTGTTGCTCGAATGCTTGAAGCCTTCGTGGAAATCGTAATGGCCCGGAGGCGCGGTGTCATCAATCCGTCGCCTTCCAACTTCGGCGTAACCGGGGTTGTAAACAAAGTTGGTGGGGTTGGAACCGGCCTCCAACGCGGCGAGGCCGGAGATGATTTTAAAAATGGACCCCGGTGGATAGCGCTCCTGCGTGGCACGAAAGAGCAACGGGCTCGGGCGCGCTTCGCGGTATTCGTTCCAAAGTTTACTGGGGATGCCGGGAATAAACAGATTGGGATCAAACACCGGCAACGAGGCCAGCGCGATGATGTCGCCGGTTTGCACGTTCATCACCACGGCCGCTGCGCCTTTGCGCCCGGTTTCCTCGAGGGCTTTGTAGGCGGCTTCTTGGATTTCGAGGTCCAGCGTGAGCACCACAATATTTCCGGGAGTGGGGGCGACTACAATTTTTTCACGCTGTCGGTAGCCAAGGTTATTGACGAGCAAACTTTTTGTGCCTGCGCTGCCGCGCAGCGTTTCGTCGAAGGTGCGCTCCAATCCCATCGCGCCGGTGAAATCGGGCAGGCGATAATTGTACGGGTGATCTTCGTCAGGAATGGATTGCGGCCGCCGCAATCGGCCCACGAGATGCGCCACGGATTCGGAGGGATAATGCCGGTGCGGTTGCGCCTCCACGTCCATCCCCGGCACGCGCCACGCGTTTTCCATAAACCATGCCACGTTGGTTTGCGAAAGATCGCGCATAACGGGAATGGGCAGGGCGAGTTGTTCGATGAAATGTTTTTGCAATTGCCTCTCTGTAAGTATGAAAGGCTGGTCGAGTTGGAGTTGCGCGATGAAATCGCCAATCACACGATGGCGTACGCCGGCCTCGGTGCGGGTGTCGTGCGGGGCATCGCGCCAAGCTTTGCGAAAGTGATGTCGGAGTTCGCTCAAATAAGTGTGGATTACATACGAAGGGCGGTCGTGCGCCAAAGGACGTCCTTGGACATCGAGGATGGCACCGCGCACGGCGGGCAGACGGACGGTGCGGCGCGATTGGTTTTTTTGTTCCGCCTCGTGTTCCAGCGACGTGACCACCTGCACGTACGCAAGCCCAGCGAGCAACACGGCCATCCCAAACAGCAGCGCCGCGCCGGCAAGGTGCAGGCGTTGCTCATTCGTGGCGTTGGTGGGCTGTGGCATTAGTATGGTTTCCGGTTAATGCGGGTGGTGGTGTCGTACGGGGCGGCAAAGGGCTGATCTTCCACGGCTTGATCCAACCATTCGAGCAGCGGAAAAAAAATCAGGGTGAGCAATCCGCTGGCAAGGCTCATCACGGCCAGTTGCCAAAATGAAAACCAACCGAGCAAGGGTTGGCGGCCAAGTAGCATCAAAAAACCAACGGTGGCCAGCGGCACCAACGCTCCCGCAGCAGCGGCCACGGCGAAGCGCGCCCCCCAAAGGCGGGTGTGAATGGCGCGGCGGTTGAGCGACACGGCGACGCCCACGGCGAAGAGGGGAATCATACTGATGCCGGGGGGGTCGGCGGAAAGTGAAGTTTGCCAAAGCGAACCGAGCACGGCGAGGAGCGTGAGCGCCAGCACCGGCGCGCGCATAGCGGCGCAAACGATCAAGGCGGGTAGGGGGTCGATACGAGTGCCGGTGATGCGTTGGGGCCATTCGAGAGTGTTGGTGAGGTATAACGTGAGAAGCGCAATCACGAGCAGACCGAGTGCGTAAAAAGTTTTCACGGCAGTATGACCCAGACTTCGTTGAGGCGTGAGGAATCCACGGCGAGCTTCACGCGCGCACGGGAGTTAAGCGCCCCCGGTGCGGGCTCCACGCTGAGGAGCTTACCAACGGGAATACCGCGCGGGAAAAGCCGGCCAAGGCCGCTGGTGACGACGGGATCGCCCCCCCGCGCTTCGGTATGAGCGGGCAGGAATTTGAGGTTCACGATGGTGTGGTCAAACACCGTGGCGCCGTCGGCGGTGAGGATACCGTTCTCGCGCGAGGGTTGGACGTTGATGGACAGGCGACAAGCGGGATCGCCAATGAGCGCCACCCTCGAGCGGTTGGGGTGCACTTCGTGGACGCGCCCCACGAGGCCATCGGGCGTGAGGACGGGCAACCCTTCGCGCACGCCGTGGCGGGAACCGAGGTTGATTTGCAGAGTGCGCCACCAATTGGCCGGGTCACGCCCGGTGACTTGGCCGAGGCGGAGTTTCCATTGGTTGGTGGCGGCGAAGGCGACTTGAATGCGGAGGGTTTTATTTTCTTCGGCAGTGGCGCGTAGTTGCTGGATTTGAATGCGCAACACTTCGTTGGTGAGGGCGAGTCGCTGGTTTTGGTCCAGCAACTCATCGCGCGACGCGGTTTTATTGGCGGCGTAATTGCGGACGCGTTGGAGGCCGGCTTCGGCGGAATAGAGGGGGACAAAAAAACTGCCCGCGGCAAGCTTCACTTGCCCAGCAGATCGCGGCGACAGTGCAAGCAGCACTGCCGCGAGCCCCAGCACAAAGCCGGTGGCATAAACGTATGGCCTTAAATTCATTTGCCCGGTGGCAATTCTTTAACCAGGCGAACGCAATAGGAAATCAGGCGGCTGCGCGCCTCCAAAAATCGATGTTTCTTAATACCATCCCGGTGCCGTTGGCCACGGAGATGAGCGGCTCATCTGCGATGGTGACGGGCAACTTGGTTTCTTTGCCAATGAGCTGGTCGATACCGCGCAAGAGCGCGCCGCCGCCGGCCACCACGATGCCGCGGTCCACGAGATCACCCGCCAGTTCAGGCGGGCATTGCTCGAGGACTTGGCGGATGGACTCCAGGATACTCGAGAGCGGGTCCTTGAGTGCATCGCGGATTTCCTCGGAACGAATGGTCACCGTGTGTGGCAAGCCGGAGCTGATGGCGAGGCCTTTCACCTCCATCGTCATTTCCTCGTCCAAGGGGAAGGCGGATCCGATTTTCAGTTTGATTTCCTCGGCGGTGCGTTCGCCGATTTTTAGGTTGTGGGCATTTTTCAAGTGCCCGATAATTGAATTGTCAAATTGGTCGCCACCCACGCGCAGGCTGGTGGCTAGCACAATGTTGGCGAGCGAGATGACGGCGATCTCCGCCGTGCCGCCGCCGATGTCGACCACCATGTTTCCGGCGGGCTCGGCTACTGGCAGTCCCGCGCCAATCGCCGCAGCAAGCGGTTGCTTGATGGGGTAAAATTCCCGTGCGCCCGCGCGCGTCACGGAATCTTCCACTGCGCGGCGTTCCACCTCGGTGATGCCCGAGGGCACGGCCACGACGACGCGCGGCTCCACGAGTTTGCGATGGTGTACTTTGGAAATGAAGGCCCGCAGCATTGCCTCGGTGACATCAAAATCGGCAATCACGCCGTCTTTCATCGGACGGATGGCGATGATGTTACCGGGGGTGCGTCCGAGCATCGCCTTGGCTTCGTTGCCCACGGCGAGCACGTTTTTGGTGCCGGCTTGGATGGCGACGACGGAGGGTTCGCGTAGTACGATGCCTTTGTCTTTCAGGAAAACCAACGAGTTGGCGGTCCCGAGATCGATGCCAATGTCATTGGAAAACAAGCTTTTGATGCCTTCAAACATAGTGTGCGTTTTGCAGTTAGGGGACGATAGGGATGCGATTGGCGGGCGGTCAAGGGTGGGTTATTGAAGTTTTACCCAAAAAATGGTAGCAGAGGAGGGACTCGAACCCCCGACATGCGGATTATGATTCCGCCGCTCTAACCAACTGAGCTACTCTGCCGGTGGGCTGGAGATTGCGCATTTTGGGGTGGATTTGTCAATCTCACAGGCGATTGCCCGAAAATCCATTTTTTTTGGGTAAAAAAAATGTTATTTTCCCCCTTTACAAGCGCGGGCGGGCGCACTAGATTCCCCGCCGAATAATAAGTAGATGGATCCGAAAGTCAAACAAGAGGCAATTAAGGAATTTCGCATTAACGAGTCGGACACCGGCTCAGCGGACGTTCAGGTCGCGGTGCTGAGTCGCCGCATTAAACATCTGGAACGACACCTCGTCCAGAACAAGAAAGACCACCACTCCCGGCGCGGCTTGCTCATTATGGTGAGCCGACGCAAACGGTTGTTGCGCTATCTTGGGAACAGGCACGACATGAATCACGTGGTCGACTTGAAAAAGCGGCTCAGCATTCGTTAGCTTCGTTGGCTTCTCTGGCCGTCGCGCCATTAGTTAAATCCATCAAAATAAAAACCGTGTCGTTGGCGGAGTGATTTCAATCAGCGTCCCCGTGTGGGGCTTTGACTGAAGTTTCTCTTGGCCAACGGCCAAACAGACGCAAAGAAAGAAAATGACTGAACATCAAGTAACCGCCAAATTTGGCGATAAAGAAATCACGATCGGCAGTGGCCACATCACCAAACAGGCTGATGGCACCGTGACCGTGCAAATGGGCGAGACGATTGTCATGACGGCCGTCGTCGCCGCCACCAAGAGCCGTGACGGCCAGGACTGGTTTCCGCTGCAAGTGGATTACCGCGAGCGCGCCTCGGCATGTGGCGTAATTCCCGGCAACTATTTCCGCCGCGAAGGTCGCCCGAGCGACAAGGAAATTCTCACCTGCCGCCTCACCGATCGCCCCATCCGCCCCCTCTTTAACAAAGGTTGGTTCAACGAGTGCCAAGTGTATGGCTTGTTGCTCAGCGCCGATGGCGAAAATGAGCCGGATGTGATGAGCATCCTCGGCGCATCCGCTGCCTTGATGGTGAGCGACATCCCGTGGGCCGGCCCGTTGGGCGCGGTGCGCGTGGCGCGCATTGACGGCAAGTTTGTCGCTAACCCCACCAACGACGAAATGGCTGAGAGCGATCTCGACCTGCTTTATGTTGGCAATGAAACCGACGTGGTGATGTACGAAGGCTCGGCCGATCAAATCAGTGAGGCGGACTTCATCGAGGCTCTCAAGTTTGGCCAGGAATGTTGTGTCCCGCAAATTGAAGCTCAGAAAGAGCTCGTGAAATTGTGTGGCAAAGAAAAGCGCGACATCAGCGACCAACTTTTTGTGGTGCCGCCCGCTATCTTTGAGAAGGCCGAGGAACTCGGCGGCGGCGATCGTATCGTGGAAGCGCTGCTCACCGTGGCCAAGCTCGAGCGGGAACACAAAGTCAGCGCCATCAAGGACGAAGTGGCCGCCAAACTTCGCGAGGAATTCGGCGAAGACAAAGTCACCGGCTCCGTGGTGGAGCAGGCGTTTTACAACATCCAAAAGACCGCCCTGCGCGGCCTGATTTTAGAGAAGGGCAAGCGCCTCGACGGTCGCTCGCTCGACACGCTGCGCGCCGTCCAGTGCGAAGTGGGCGTGTTGCCCCGCACTCACGGCTCGGCGCTCTTCACCCGTGGCGAAACACAGGCGCTCGTGACCACCACCCTCGGCACTACTGACGACGCCCAGCGTTTCGACAGCTACACCGGCGGCCCGGATCGCAAGCAGTTCATTCTACATTACAACTTCCCCAACTATTCAGTTGGCGAAACCGGTCGCATCATGGGCCCCGGCCGCCGCGAGGTGGGCCACGGCGCGCTCGCCGAGCGTTCGCTGCTTCCAATGATGCCGATGGATGACAACTATCCTTACGCCGTGCGGCTGATCGCTGAGATTCTCGAATCCAACGGATCCAGCTCGATGGCCAGTGTTTGTGGCGGCAGCTTGGCACTGATGAATGCGGGCGTGGAACTCAAGGGCGCGTGCGCCGGCATTAGCATCGGCATCTGCACTAAGCTCGACGAGAACGACAAGATCGAAGAATACCGCATCCTCACCGATATCATGGGTTGGGAAGATGCATTCTGCGATATGGATTGCAAAATCGCCGGTTCCAAGGAAGGCATCACAGGCTTTCAGTTGGACCTCAAGCTCAAGGGCTTGCCGATGAACATTATGGTAGAAGCCATCGAGGCCGCGCGCGTGGCGCGTCATGCGATCATCGACACCATGAACAAGACCATCAGCAAGGCGGGTGAGATGAGCCCTTACGCTCCGCGCATCACGCAGCTGAAGGTGGACCCCGACAAGATCGGAATGATCATCGGCCCAGGCGGAAAGAACATCAAACGCATCGTCGAAGAGTCCGGTTGTGAAATCAACATCGAGGACGACGGCACGGTCAACGTGTACTCGATCAACCCCGAAGGAATGCAGGTCGCCATCGACGAAATCGAAGGTATGACCGCCGAGGCCGAGATTGGGAAAATCTATCACGGTACCGTGGTCACGATTAAAGACTTCGGCTGCTTCGTGGAGTTTATGCCGGGCAAAGACGGCCTCGTGCACATCAGCGAGCTGGCCAACACCCGCGTCAATCGCACCGAGGATGTCGTCAAGGAAGGCGACAAGATTCACGTTAAGTGTCTCGGTGTGGACGAGCGCGGCAAGGTGAAGCTTTCCCGCAAAGCGGCGATGTCCGAAATGAGCGGTGAAGTCGACGAGACCGGCAGCTCATCCCAGGGCCCCGCGCGCGAGAAGCGTGAGGTCAGCGATGAAGAGCCCGAGGAAGGCAAGCTCTACCAAGGCACCGTGGTCACGATTAAAGACTTCGGCTGCTTCGTGGAGTTTATGCCGGGCCGCGACGGCCTCGTGCACGTCAGCGAGCTGGCCCAGTCCCGCGTCAAAAACGTCGAAGACATTGTTCAGATGGGTGACGCTATCTGGGTGAAATGCCTCGGCGTGGACGAGCGCGGCAAGGTGCGTCTTTCCCGCAAAGCCGCCATCGCCGATCGCGAGGCGGAAGAGAGCGGCGAGCCCGTTGAAGCGTAGCCTGCGGCTATAGTCTTGAAAAACGGTTAGCTTTTGGGTTAAAATCCAACGTGCTCAACCAACAAACACTGGCCGACCAAGCCGCCTACAGCGGCATTGGCTTGCACAGCGGCAGTAAGGTTAACATGACCTTCCTGCCCGCTCCGCCCAATCACGGCATTCGATTCCGGCGCGTCGATCTCGACGGTCAGCCGGAAATCGAAGCCGTGGTGGAGAATGTCTCTGACACCAACCGCTCCACCACGCTCTCCAAGGGCAACGTCAAACTCCACACTGTCGAGCACGTGCTCGCGGCTTTTGCCGGTGCCGGCATCGACAATGCCCTCGTAGAGCTCGACGCTAATGAGCCCCCCATCGGCGACGGCAGCTCGCTTGAGTACTGCCGGATGATCGAGTCCACCGGAACCGCCGCGCAGGATGAGGTGCGCGAAACGTACTCCCTCGAGGCTCCCATCAATTTGCAAAGCGGCGACACGCAAATGACCGCGTTCCCGCACGACCGCCTCAAAATCACCTGCACCAGCGCCGGCGACAACGGCCGGTTCACTCAACTTTTCAGTGTCGAGGTCAGCCCCGATACTTGGCGCGCGGAAATTTCCCGCGCCCGCACTTTTTGCTACTACGAAGAAATTGAGCACCTTTACAAAAACGGCCTCATCAAAGGTGGTAGCCTTGAAAACGCTATAGTCATTCGCGACGACGCCGTGCTCACCAACGAGCCGCTCCGCTATCCTGATGAATTTGTCCGGCACAAGATTCTCGACATCATCGGCGACCTCTCACTCATCGGTCGACCCATCGGCGCGCACATCGTCGCCGTGCTGCCCAGCCACGCCGCCAACTGCGAAATGGCCCGCCGTATCGTCGCCCAAATCCGCAAGCCCGCCCAGGTCGCCCAAACATTTGCCCCGCCAGCCGCTAACGACCAACAGCCAAAAGTTGCCGTGACAGAAAAAATCGCCGAAACAATCGTGCAAGACGGCACGCAGCTCGACGTGAACCAAATTATGAAAGTGCTGCCGCATCGGTACCCTTTCCTGATGGTCGACCGAGTCATTAGCATCGACGGCAACCACATCGTCGCGCAGAAAAACGTCAGCATCAACGAGCCATACTTTCAGGGCCATTTTCCGAACCACCCCATAATGCCCGGCGTGCTCCAGCTCGAAGCCATCGCTCAAGTTGCCGGAATTTTGATGCTCAAAAAAGCCGATAACTTCGGCAAGCTCGCCTACTTTATGGCCGCCGAAAATGTAAAGTGGCGCAAACCTGTTCTCCCCGGCGACACCCTAACTATCGATGTGGAGCTTACCAAATCCCGCGGCAAGATCGGCAAAGCCCAAGGCAAATGCCTCGTCAACGGCGAAGAAGTCAGCGGCGCTCTCATCACCTTTATGCTCATCGACGACGAGTCGTAAGTCCATCAGCGTAATGAGCCAAATCCACTCCACCGCCATCGTCGAAAAGGGCGCCCAAATCGCCGAAGGTTGCCACATCGGCCCCTACTGCATCATCGGCCCGAATGTCAGGCTTGGCCAAGGTTGCACCCTCGATTCCCACATCGTCATCAACGGCCACACCGAGCTGGGCGAAGCCAACACAATCTACCCCTTCGCCAGCATCGGCCTCCAATCGCAGGACCTCAAACATTTCGGCGGCACCACCCACACCCGCATCGGTGCCAACAACACCTTCCGCGAATACGTCACCGTCCACAGCGCTACCGACGAAGGCGACGCCACCGTAATTGGTTCCCACAATAACCTCCTCGCCTACACCCACGTCGCGCACGATTGCCAACTCGGCGATCACATCGTGATGTCTAACGTCGCCACCCTTGCCGGCCACGTCACCGTGGAGGACCGCGCCAT